>PKCN01000169.1 GCA_002862205.1 Planctomycetaceae bacterium
GATGGCGTCTATGATAGGTTTGAAATCGAGCCAACCGTATAACAAAACATTGCACCCGAGTCGCGAAGTCGGGGCGTTTCTAAATTGACAATCACTCGTCGCGACCGGGTGAATGTAAACGTTATCCCATCAAGCACACATGCATCACTTACTCGAAATTGGCTTTGAACATGCAGGACATTGGCTCCTGTCTGGCGATAAATTGGTAGTCGAACTTGTGCGTCATGCGAAGCAGTCAAACGTTCTGTACGCATTCGTTTGCGACGGTAACGTCAAGTACGTCGGCAAGACTACACAGACGCTTGCGAAGCGTCTTGGTGGCTATCGAAATCCAGGTCCAACCCAAGCGACCAATGAACGCAACCATCGTTTGATTTGCGAACAACTCGCTGATGGGGTTGCGGTCGATATTCTCGTTCTGCCGGACAACGGTTTGATGCACTACGGTCAGTTTCACCTGAACCTCGCCGCAGGACTGGAGGACAGCATCATCTCGACACTTCGGCCGGCTTGGAACGGAGCACCGACGAAGGTCACGATCGAGACGCCAGATTCTTCACCGCCGCAGACCGAGTTTCAATTTCAATTGCATACGACGTATTTCAACGGAGGATTCTTTAACGTCACCGTCGAACACGAACGTTACTTCGGTGGTGATGGTGAGCAGATAGATATTTTTTGCGGACAGTCCAATTCCCCAATCATTGGCTCAATCAACCGCCGCGCGAACTCGAATTCGACACCAAGGATAATGGGCGGTACGCTGCTTAAGGATTGGTTCCAGCGCGATTCAAGTGTTGCGGCCAAAATTCATGTCGCGGTCCAAACGCCGAACGAGATTCGCCTGAAAACAACGGGATAAGCATGTCGTGCACCGGAACAGGACTTGCGTCATTGGCCCCAATGGACAATCAAATTTTCCGGCCCGGTGATGGGGCTCGTTAGGAGTGGTAAATGAAACGTGATAAGAAGACAATTTTGATCATCGCGTTACTTGGGATGGTCTTGGCTGTCTTAGGAATTTCAGTAACGGTCTACAAAGAGGCGTTCTCTGTTGACTCGATAGCAGTATTGAAGAAAGATGCCGCCGAGTTTCTTGGTGAGGACGATCAACTCGTGGTCTTAGGAGGAGGTTCACACCGCAAGATGCTCATCGATGGAACATATGATGATACGGTCTACATTGATTTCAAAGGATCAGGATCTGTAAAGCGATACAGGGCAAGACTATATCGAGAGAGCTTTCTTTCAGACTGGAAAAAGGAAATCGTTAAGCTCGGCCCAGAAGAAACTCCTAGCAAGGCCATGCACACCGACGCGGACAAGCCGCGTCGGTGATGGCTAACGTTATCCGACTTAAATTATGCCTGACCCAATACACTCTTGCATGACAAAGGCCGTTGTCGGTGATGGTGATCACCTGGAATGTGGCCCCCAGTGGATCGCTTCCCGACGATCAAGGCTTAAATTGTTTGACGACTATCTCGAATGCGGAAACTGGTCGATTCCTTACGGCGAAATACGCGAGGCAGTTCTTTCATCATTTAGGTCGCCAATATTGAGAATCCCCGGGTGCATACTGGCAGTGCGGACAGATACGGAGACGTATCACTTCGGACTGAACGGATGGAAATACTGGCAAGGCGATTTTCCATTTGAGGTGAAACGACAAGAAACCCGACTAAGATTATCTCCGATTTCATTGATCGCAAGGATTGCGGTCGCTGGAGGCATGCTATATTTGTGCTGGCAGAAATTCAATTGAATGCAGACTCTAAAGGCAAATAGCGTCGGATAACAATGTGATGCACGCGAAGCCGGACTTGCGCGTGGTTTTAAAATGGATGATCGCTCGTTCCGGTTCGGTTATCTCAACCGTTCTGCGGACAGTCGCACGGAGGAAAAATGAACAAGACTTTTTTGCTTTTGCTTACCGCTATTTTGTTCTCGCCAACCGTTAGTGCGGACGATTTAAGGCTGCGTGTCGCAACTCTAGGTTATGAGGACGCTGAAGACGGTCCCGGTGATCTGCGGAGGCTGCTCTCTAATTTGCGAAAACGGATCCCGGGTTATGGGAGTGGCCAAGACGGTGCTGGCGATCGGAAAGAGACGATTCTGAGGAGTATCGAAACGCAAATCATACCGGGTAATAAATTTTCCGTTTCATGTAGGAACGGTACAGAGATAATCGAACTGCGTGGCTCGTCCACTCAGGATAAAGAGTCGAATGTGAAGATTACCCTTCACTACAAATACAGAAAAATTACTGCCGAAGCCATGGAGGCGATACGTTCAGCTGAAGGCGATGCATTTAGAGTACAACACATTATGAACTTTCTACCGGGCACATCTTCCCAAACGAGCATCACGCTCAAGCCAGGTGATTCAGAAGACTTAGGAATGGTTTCCCAGGTGAGCCAGGGCGTGGACGCGAAAAAGTCTTCCGCTTATCGAATTGTCGTTTCCCTAGTGGATAGGGATATGGAAGGGCAAAAAACCGCAGAACCAAGCGCAGGACCAAGCGCAGGACCAAGCGCAGGACCAAGCGATGAACCGAAGCGGCGGTAGCTGGGCGACTCTGAAACGGACAATCAAACGCTGCGACTCGGTTATCGCGGACGTTAGGCCATTGGATTAGTGGCAATGAGAAAAGTACTACAAATTGCGGTCGTCTTTGCCGTGTCTTTTTTCGCGATTGGCTTTTGTCCGCTTATTGAAGTGCGAAAGGGCGCGGACTTTGTTTTGGGACACTGGCCGCTTCTGTCGGCATACTCTACACCAGTCAAAGCATGGCAGTATGTGCTGCTGCATTTAGTTCTTAGCGCATTGGCTGTCGTATTTGTTCTTGCCATCGTGCGAATTGTGCGAGGTTGTTTCCTGTCGCATAAGGCCTAACATATCGGTGAACACGGGGTTGGCTCATCGTGCGGTTTTTAAAACTCGTTCGCTTCGATTACAATGGTTGGTGATTCGACGCCCTTCGGGTGGGCTCGCCAACCCGGTTACTTCAAACGTTAGGTAGCAGGACAGAATATGGCACGAGACAACGACCGAAGTACGGCAGCCAAGGAAGTTCGGATTTTGCACATTTCGCCCTTCTCGTTCGGGGCGATCGTTTCGCTTTGTTTCGCAGTCTACTGCCTCTGTTCTAGTATGAATCAAGTTCGGGTCAATTTTCCGAATTTTTCTCCCCCGTTGACGACTGCTTCTTTCCTGAAGGAAATATTTTTGAACGGGGGATTAGGTTTTCTCTTGGGGCTTGTGTTTGGGTTCCTAGCTGGAGCATTTATTGCCGCCTTCTACAATATGGCCGCAAGAACTACCGGAGGACTTAGAATCCGCATTCGCGAGAGCGAAGACACCTAACCATGAATTGCAACGAAGTACGCGAGCAAAGCAACTTGGCCATGACAACGTTGTCTGCGCGTACTTGCTGAATTCCAACGTTATGCGGCTACGATGAATCCCCAGCGAAAAGCAATGAACGATGCGTTCCGGATGTCGGTCGTTCCCGTTTTGCGCCAAATGGGATTCCAGGGCTCGCTTCCCCATTTCCGCCGGTGCTTGCCTGACCGAATTGATCTTCTAACAATTCAGTTCAAATCGTCCGGTGGAAGTTTTGTTGCGGAGATCGCCAGCAGTGGACCCAACGGCGTGATTATGTCTTGGGGTGAGGAGATTCCTCCGAATAAAGTAACGGCCCAACATGTCAGTCCTGTGCAACGGCCTCGTCTTCGTCCACCGAATGCAATGGATGACTACTGGTTTGAATTCACGAAGAAAAAAACACCGGAGGATGCGGTTGCGGAACTACTGCCTCTGCTGGAATCAATTGCTGAACCGTGGTGGAATGCCGCATAACAAACGGATGAACCGAAGCCGCCTACGCTGTGTATAATTTCGGAACCAACCTGTAGTTCGGGCCGTGATGGCGGCTCGGTCATCCTTAACGTTACCCGACCAAAATGCGTAGCGCAAGATTGAAAAGACTGATCGTCACGTTTGGCGTTCTTTTGCTGCTGTCAATTCCATGCATTTACATCTCTGTCTTCTTGCGGAGTTTGGCGTCGTTTTCTGACGCGTATGCATCGGACTGGACGTCAACATTTGTAATTGATCATCTGCGAACATCGGGCGATTGGCCCGAAGGCTGGGACGATCTCCGTGACGAGTATGATCGACTGGCACCAGCAAGCCACTACGCTTGGACGTTCGACGAACTGCAAACACGTGTCTGGTTCGATTGGAATGCGGACCCCGACGACGTACGAAACGCGGATCCACCGCAAGAGATTTTTCGTTTGACTAACGGCCGACAGGTTAGTTTTAATGGAGATCCAAACGAACTCATTCGAGCATACCTTCGCACCGGGGAAGATCCATGGCGGGTTGACCCACCGATAGGTTCGCAGGGAGGTCATGGGCGGGTCGATCCGCAGTCCGATGAAAGCGACAGGTAACAATCGGATGCACGACGAGTCGCGGGTCGCGCGGCTTTTTGAAGTCAATGCTGTTCGCCGCGACTCGGTGAACATTGGCGTTGTGCGTGCGAAGAGATTGACATTGCGCGTGGATGATTGACGGCATTCGCGCCACGAAACGTCATTCGTACGGACGTGCTCGATACCGGGTCAATGAATTGGTGAGCGTTCGATTTGATTGTGACGCGTCTAGTGCTGTAGACTCAGGGATCCGGTTGTTGTCTGTGCTCTGGTGCAGGGACGCCGCATAACACCTTGATGAACGGGAGCCGATTTCCGTCACGCTTTCGCTTCGCTCATATAAACCTTTTACTCGGCCCGGTGAACGTGGTCGTTATGCGCACACACGGAAGTGAATTTGATTTCAGTTCGTGATAAGTCCGTCTATCCGCTCCATGAATGCGCAAATGGGAGACACGTGCTCGGTGGCGATCCGATTCACCGTGGTGTCCTGCCGACTGGTTCCTCTACTGCCGTTCACCGACTTTTGACCATTGACCTTACGGACGATGCGATACCATTCGATTCAAACGTTCTTACTCAACTACCGCTTTACTATTCACTAAATTACAGGAGCGGAGGGCCCTCGATGCAATACGCAGTAGAGTCAAATGAAGAAATTTGAATATTGCACATGTCGGATCCGCAGCCTAACTCGCCTGAAGGGGCTTACGTTAAGGTTGATGCATTTCCGGAAAGTCGATACGCCGCATAATCACCGATCTTGGATGGCGACACTATCGACTGGTTTATGCTCAGTCTTGGCGGAAGCGAAACGCTGGACCACAAATCTGACCAATGCAGAAACGAAGACTGTCAACATTTTCGCCCCGAGCCAGATGTTAATTTGATAGCAAGCGTTCCACCAAAACCTATCCAACCCATCCGGAAATTTGGTGGGAATTCGAGGGTGCGTACATGCTTTTCTACTTCTGGCTCTGCGAGGTTGCAATACAATCATTACTTAAAACAGGTGCACATAACAATGCGATGGACCCAAGTCGCATTTGACGTCGGTTTTAATATTTAGTTTATTTGCTGCGACTGGGTCATCGCGGACGTTATCCGACTAAATCGCAGTGACTGACGACGCACAACAAATCTGGACTGATTACTACGCCCGCATTCGTCGACGACGGATCGCGGAGGCTGAGTTCATCAGTTCACAGTTGATGGCCGATGGAGTGACAGCCGATTCTATTCTTGCACTGGACTTCAAGCACTTCGGGACTGTCGAAAACGATGTCCGCCGCCTTTCCGATCAATTGTCTGAAAATTACACGGTGAATGTGCATTTGTCTGATGACGGGAAAACATGGATCGCTGACGGCACAACTCGACCATACGGCGTTGATGGGATGATTGGTAGTCAACTACTCCAATGGGTGGAATTCATGTGTGACGTTGCTAATTCTCATGCTTGTGTCTTCTCAACATGGAAACTTGTTGACACTAAACGCAAGATTGAATGGGCGACCGACAATCTCGATATCGATGCTGAATCAGACGTCGGATAACAATGGGTTGCACACGGAGGGGCGGGTCGCGCGGCTTTGGAAATCAATGTTGTTCGCGGCGGCCCGGTCATCGCGGTCGTTATCCATCAAAAAGAATTACTTCCCAGACTGACGCACTGAGTTGGGCCGTGGTGAAAGCCGTGGCACAAATGAGTTGTCATTGTGGCCCTTGTACTCGAAGTCGTTATTTAATAGGACCCAAAAAAATGATGTGTCGGATGGTCATGATGGCTTGCGTTTCTGTCTGGGTGGTTGGTTGTGCGCCTACTGTCGTGTCGATTCCCGCAGCTGGAAAGCTGGCAGAGCGTGGAGTTGGAGTCCATCGCGAATCGATGTCGGTACCGCAGGTCGGCACGGTGAAGTATGCAATCCGCGTTGACGATTCTTACAACAGGTCAACGCCAGCTCCGCTCGTGCTGGTTCTGCATTATGGATACGAAGGATCCGAGCCCGACGCGTACACCGGGGCCGACATGATGGAAACATTCATGGATGCCGTACGCGAGATCGGTGGGATTGCAATTGCACCAGACGCCGTTGGGGGCGATTGGCGAAGTGTCAACAATGAGCGTTCTGCTGTCTGGTTGGTGAAAAGTGCAATGAACACCTACAACATCGATGCGAATCAGGTCTATGTGACTGGATACAGCATGGGAGGTGAAGGAACATGGTATGTCGCAGGTCGGCATCAAGACCTCTTTACCGGTGCGATCCCTGTTGCGGCCCCAGTAACCGGTACGACACAATGGCAGATTCCCGTCTATGTAATCCACTCCAGCCAAGACGACGTCGTACCCCATTCGAGTGCAAAGAAGCACGCTGCTTCGATTGAGGCGGCTGACGGATTAATTCAGTTCAAAACAGCTCGCGGTCTCACTCACTACGATGCAGGTGGCTATGGCTCGCATGTCACTGAAGGAGTGAGGTGGATTCGGGCACAGTAATTGGGGACTTGTTCCCCGCCTCGCTTGTGGATCGTCCGCTATGAAAATGTACGACACATCAAACGGCGGATAACAAAATGTTGCACCGGTGTCGCGGGTCGCGTGGCTGTTTGCAATCAATGCTGTTCGCCGCGGCCCGGGGATCATTCGCCATTATGCCACTAACGAAATAAGATGACAGAACACGACCCATTGAACGAACCAGAAACCGCTCACGCCCGCGCGCGAGAACTGATGGTCGAGCCCCTGTTCTGGGACTGTGTCGATGAAGCTGCGCCGTTTGGCAGCGACGAGGGGAGCGAAGCCTATTGCGAATGGCGAAATTGGCGCGAGGAAAACCCCGACGCCCCTTTGATTCAATGCTTCAATTGGATACTCGATGGGCAACTTGAGGCTTACAACGAAACGCTCGCATCCGATGCTCAAATCGAAATTGACGCCGCCAATCCTGATGATGCGTTTCTCGCCGACCATTACGATATGTACACTTTGGATACAACGATCATCGCGACTGGCCTGGGTCAATTGATGGACGAGGGTAAAATTGACCCTGATGCCAAACCGTTTATGCACGTGGCAATCAAACGGCAAAGAAATCCAAAGGCCGGTCTCTACGAAGCGTTAACACTGGATGCTATCACTCGGGTGGTCGATGCCGCGTGACGCCGAATCGTGGCATAACGATCCGTTGCACACGGAGCCGCGTGCCGCGCGGAATTTGAAATCAACGTCACTTGGCCGCCGCCGGGTTACCTTGGTCGTTATGCGTGCGAAGAGATTGACATTGCGCGTGGATGATTGACGGCATTCGCGCCACGAAACGTCATTCGTACGGACGTGCTCGATACCAGGTCAATGAATTGGTGAGCGTTCGATTTGATTGTGACGCCTCTAGTGCTGTAGACTCAGGGATTCGGTTGTTGTCTGTGCTCTGGTGCAGGGACGCCGCATAACCACTTGATGAACCGGAGCCGAGTTCCGTCACGCTTTCGCTTCGCTCATATAAACCTTTCACTCGGCCCGGTGAACGTGGTCGTTATCAGGCTTGAGGTTAGATGCTCAATTTGCATGATCGAATCACTGGATGCCTGCTTGCAGGTGCACTGGGCGACTCAATCGGAGCGTTTTTCGAAAATCAAACGGCGCCGCACTTTACTATTCCTTCCCACTTGCGTGTCACCGATGATACTCAGCTGACAATTGCGACATGCGAATCCATCATCTCTTCGTCAAACGTTGACCCTGAATCGGTCGCTGTGCGAATGACCGATTGGTTTCGCGCGCGTAGAATTTCCGGAATCGGGTCTTCCACCCTGAAGTCACTGACCGAATTGGATGCTGGTGGTCATTGGGCAATGGTTGGTGCGACGGGAGAGCGCTCGGCTGGAAACGGTGCGGCGATGCGGATCGCACCTTTGGCGTTTTTCCTTGATCCAACCAACGATGCTGATCGCAGGACTATTAGGGATGTTTGTCGAATCACACATCGGAATGACGAACCATATCTTGGTGCGTTGGCGATTCTCTACGCAATCAACCGCTGCAAACTAGAACGCGATTTGATTGAATACCTGATTGACCAATTACCAGATTCAAGAATCAGAGACCGCTTCATCGAGATTCATTCGAAAAATTTAACGAGCGACCAACTTGCGTCACGTCACGCACCATCGGGCTATGTTGTAGATTCGGTACCTCTGTCAATTTTGACCGCAATTGAATCAGATTCAGTGCTCGGGTCGATTCAATCACTCGTCGAATTTGGCGGCGATACTGATACGATTGCCTCAATGTTTGGTCATGTGTTCGGGGCTATCCATGGTTCAGATTGCCTCCCCATGGCACTTGTTGAACAGATTGACGCATACAAACTGGTATCGCAAACAGCGGCCGAACTTTACCGAGTGGCAAACATGTGACAACAATGCGTTGAACCGAAGCCACGGAGCGAGGCGACTTTGAAGCGGAGAATCCACTCCCGCGATTGGGTGATCGTGGGGTTCGCTTCCTGAACGGATAACAACCCAACTCGCGATCGAACTTTCCATTGGATCGCAATCTCATTATTCTCGTCGACGTTGACGATGCGTTAGTCCGAACCTGCGGGACGAAAAAAATCCTAATGCCTGCATGTGTTGATTACGTCCGCCGCATGCACAAGGATGGCCATTCGCTTTAGTGGTGGAGTCGTGGTGGTGCTGACTACGCTCGCAATATTTCCGATTCAATTGGAAGACTCGAAAGCTTCACGGCGTTCTTGCCCAAACCCGACGTAGTGCTCGACGAGTGTGGTGTTGATTCACTCGATTACAGCGAGGTTGTCGCGCAGAAAATGTTGCTTGCAGGCGACCATTCCACACAGAAAAAGAGTGCGACAACAATTCAATCGTTCCTGTGTTGCGGATCGTGACTTCACAGGTGTCCGCTTTTTCCCTTCGTTCGAAGGCGGTGATAGCCTGGTGCGGGTCGAAACCGGAAGCCGGATTGTGATCGGCGATGTTTGTGACGATGTTGCCGGTCTCGAATCTGGGTACGCGTTCATGTTGTTCGTGGACGATGGCCTGATAGGTACTTTGGAGAGTCATGTCGGGGGTGACTATGAACTGTCAGAGAATGTTTGGTAGGATCGGTCGGATACTGTTCATGAGCCCAATCTGCTAACGTGCAAGGAGGCAAAAGCCTGTGACATTGAAGCTGGAAACGCAAGAATCGGCTGATGACAACACAATCCACACAGACCCGCCGCCCGCGTATTTTGAATGGAACGATCACTCCGGCGGCCCGGTGATCTTTATCGTTATCCCGCTACCCCACCATTGTTATGATGCGATTGGTTGACGCCCCAACCCAGCATCCAGCCGCTGCGATTTTCGCAGAAGAGTTTGGGACTGGGTTCCGCTGTTCAAATTGCAGCGTTCACGCAACTTGATCTACTAACCCCACCTAAGAAAGATTGAGTTCGGCCTCAATACTTTTGTATCATTCGGCGGGTTTCATGAAATCCCCGAATTTCGAGTGATCCGCGGAGCATGTGCAAAGAGACTTGATGGGCTGGGACATTTCCCAAAGCTCCAACATCTAGTGAATCTGGCAGGTCAATTCGACTCCCTCGACTCGCTGTGCGATTGGCATGTTGTCGGCTGGATCTTACCCGATGGTGACTGCGTAATGGACAGTCCTCGAGTTCTATTCGCACATGTGTCTAGAATTGATTGGGGCGACGAAGGTTCGCGGACACTGTTGATCGTTGACGCGGATCGCAGTGGCAGCTGACAATGCGGTGCACGCGAAGTTGGAGTTGCGTGTGTTCTTGAATTGGATGATCGCTGGTTCCGGGTCGGTGGTCTTTCATGTTATACAGCAATCAATCCGGCCCCTTGAACTGAAAGCATGAATGCACCAAATGTCCAATTGCAGGCGATGAGCAACTGGGAAGAGTTGCGAAGAATGCGGATTCGATCGCTTAAGCTTCATCCCAATTTGTTCAGTGACAGTGTTGAGGCCGCAATTGACTTTACCTCGTCATATTGGAGCGAACTCGCTGAAGGAAATGGCAACAAGTTTTTCGGCTTATACGATCAACAGAGATGTGTCGGCTACACTGGCATTGTTAATCTTGAATCTGATTCCTTAATGCAAACAGCACTCATCGGTTATACTTTTATTGAGCCTGAATATCGTGGAAATGGTTATGTTAATCTGTTCTACGAGGCCCGTCTGAAACACGCAATTTCCAATTTGAATTGGAAGACGGTCGTTACCGATCACAGGGAAGGAAACGAATTGTCCCGGAAAGCTATACTCCGCCACGGGTTTGTTTTGACGGAACGAGCGGTGGTTGATTGGCCGGACGGAAGTCAAGGCTATGAACTTCGATATCAACTTGATCTTAACACGCTCCGTTCTCGATAGCTTCTTGCGGTCACATAACAAATCAATGGGTCAGACAGGCACCTGAGGCATGTTGATAACGCGGATGCATCGTAGATGTTCTACCGCTCCGGTAACGGAAAACCACGGTTCGTGAATGAATTGCTGATGCCGCTGACCACTTGCATGCTCTGGTTTTGTATTTCGGGAATCAGATTTTGACACGAGGCTAATCTGAGCGCAAGATCACCATTCATTGCACCCCAGTTGTGAATCGGGGTGTGTCCCAATGGACAATCAGTGGTCGCGATTGGGTGACTGCAAAAATTTTCCGGATCCCTCTTTACGTGAACCTCTGCGGTCGGTGAGTGTCCCTGATTTATTCCTTGAGTCGCGACAGCATAAAGGTTGACAAAAATCACAAAAATCAACGCTCTCCTGTTTTCTAACAGTCATTTTTTTGCGCAGAATGAGTGCATTGAGCTTGCGGAAATCTTTGGTTGTGCTGCCGAGGAAATCACAACCGCGTTGGATGCTTCATGTCTCCCGGATGTGCGTATCAGTCCATGCGTCATGATCGATGACGTGGATCGTGCTGAAAGCCAGTGGAAGCGTGCCGCATTATGGTTAAATTTCTTTGGTGACAACTGGCAAGCCTTCTGCCTGAACGAGCGTTTGCGTTTTCACCGCGACGACCTTGGGCGACCATGCGATTGCCATGATGACGGGTGCTACGAGAGTCCCAACAGCAAAGGTGGTTGCACGACGTGTATGGTCTACTTCAATGGTGAGTTTGACGGCAGACAGACTGCATTTGCAAATGGCATTGTTCAAGCTTATGCGGAAGTGTCCTTTTCTTCTATTTACCATTCACCAGATCAGACTCAGGAGAATTGTGGTGATAAGTTGATGCACTCACGTACTGGGGAACGTTGTTATGTGCCGTTGCCCTGCCAGATGTTAGAGCGTTGCTCAAGAAGTGATGATGTTCCTCGTTTTTCAATTCAATGTCGTTCGCCGAGGGTTGGTGAACACAAATTTTATGAGGCGAACCATGCCACGTGACCTTCGGTACAAGTCGAGCATTCCAAGCAACGCGTCGCAGCGAATCGTCGGACGATTCGACGATGGACGAAAGGAGATGGTGGAGTGCTTTGTGAATCGAAAACTTGTCGGTAGGCGTCAATATGACGAAGATGGGTGTTTGTGTGAAGAAAGGCCGTTGAAGGCCGGGAAGATCCATGGTGTTTTATACCATTGGGACTTCGATGGGATTCTTAGTGCGGCTGCGCCCTACAGGGACGGCAAGCCTCACGGCGTCGCCAGGCAATGGTCAGCGTCTGGCAGGTTGATGGGTAAATACAAAATGACGCATGGAACAGGAATTGACCTATGGTGGAGTTCGATTGATCCACATGGTTGGGAAGGACCGTTTTTCTTGGCTGAGGTCCACTATGAACATGATGGTGTCTGCCACGGTTACAGTTGGTGGATCAACGAGGATCAACAAACGATTTCAGTCGAGCGTCACTTTCTTGACGGGAGTGAACACGGCATTTTCCGCGAATGGAACGAGCACGGTCGGCTCATGCGGGGTTTTCCAAAGTACTTTGTCAATGGGGCCAAGGTCGTAAAGCGGCAATATATCCGCGCTGCTGGAAGAGATAAGTCGCTTCCTCCGTTTCGCGAAGAAGACAATGGTCCATCGCGAGGGTTTCCAACAGAGATTGCAAAAAAATTGCTTAAGCAGGAGGACGCATAACAATCCAAGCCACTCAGGCGGCGACGGTGGGCGTTGTTAGCATGGACAATCACTTTTCGCGGCCCGTTGGTTATCGATGCCGACTGGCTAATCGAGTCATTGTTAACTGCGGTCCAAGAATTTGAGCAGTTCATTTCAATTGGATTTGGCAAGAGAATTGCAGAGCAGATTATGAGAATTGTCGCCTTGGTGAACCTCGTCATTGCTGCAGTGTTTTTGCTGACACCTTCGATCAATAACGGCTTGTGGGACTGATTCTGGACTGCTCCTGGCTTCACAAAACGGACGTCTGCATTCTTGTTGTTTCCAATTGTAGGAGTTCTTGTTCGGTGCTCTTGCGATATTCGTGCGCAGGAAATCCAAAAATGAACTTGGCGGCAAGTTGCTTTTGTGGCGTTCACCTGTGCGGTAAGACTCATGATGTTCGGGACGGTGCTGGTGGCGAGGCTCACACCAGTCCCCGACTGGATGCTGTCGATTGGTTCGGTTGGCCGTGATTACGGCGATCATTGGGTGGGTTTGTTCACATCTGTCATTCAATCATGATGCCATTGCCGGATAAAAAACAGAAGAACCCAAGCCGGTGATGTTGGATTTGACTCATGACATCAATGCTTGGTTTGGGTCGTGTTGGCGATTCCGTGATCGGTTACGTTACGCCGCTACACTCGACTTGATGTGCGATTCGTGGCAACATAAATCTCAGCGCCGAACCACTCGTGGTGAGTGACGACCAACTGTTCGGCGGAAACGTCATCATTGCAATTCGGACGCAGCATCTTTGGATGCATGTAACAGCGATAGTGGGGTTGTTCGATGGGGCCCATTCGCCTGATCCCTCGGATGGAGTACCACTCAATATTGGACTTATTTAAAGATGGAGGTCAAAGGTTGATGCAGGGCTTTGTTCTCAGGTTCAGTAAGTTTGTGGGGTGTTGTTGTTGAAGATGAAATTAGGATCCTTCAGTAGTGCATCTTTTTTTTCCTTGTCGCAAGATGGCAGATCCCGCGTTGGCACATTTCTGCGTCAATGTGCGTAGTGTCTTGTGCGTAGTATTTTGTGACGCGGTGTTGCTAGAATCCTTGCTGCCGGATTCCGGATTCTGCTGGGGCGAGGCGATGAGGAATCGTGTGATGGTTGAGTTTTTTTGGAATGCTGTTGCTGGCAGTTTTGCCGAATTCCGCTACGTTGCCGGGGCGTTTGAAAGGCCGCAAAAGAGGGATGCGTTAGCGATTTTGCTTTTTTGCATCATGGATGCAGGTCGCAATAAGTGGCTGATTAGGATGTTGGGTCATTGCTTGTGATAGTCTTGCCGTGAACCATGCGACCTGGTTGGTTGATTCCGAGTTGAGGGATTCTGGTCCCCTGTTTTCAGGGCGCGGAAGTCTGGTCGGCCAGTGCCTGGCGGGTGTGTTGCATCGCGGTTGTCCAATTTCCTGCCCGCGCGTCGTTGACGATCTGCTGCAAATGCGAAACTGATAGGTTGTCGGTATCCGTTGCGTTGCTTAGCTGACTAAGTTTGTCCTGGATTTGTTGCAGGCCTTCCACGTCCTGTTGATTGCAGACCCGGTAGAGTGCAATCGCGATCTCGTAGGTGTCGGGGGAGAGTTCGACCTTGGAGGGCCAGAAAAACCAAACCAAGCCCGCCAGAATCGCAACCGTGGCCAATGCGATGTACTGATTTGAATATCGATTCCGTCCCTGATGCGACCGATTCATTACAACCGTTCCCAGTTGATGTGTTCGCCTTCGTCCATGCTTGACATCTCTGCCCAAAGAAGGAGATCAACAAAGACGCTAATGAACTGTACTGAGCCATCGCCCATGCAGACGAAACCACCTCCTGGGTGTTGTGAGTACATTTGACCGACGTGAAAAGTCGGGAAATTGACGGGGTGGATGATTGGTTGGCCAGTGATGTCCAGTTCGCCACCCGATGGCCCCGCATGCACCAAAGTGAGTGTGGCTGCAGCATCAGGGCCATTTTCGGGTGATCGCAATGCTGGATGCGTAAAGGCACCGGGGATCACCCCAACCCAGGTCTTCTCGCTGAGTGCCGAACTGTGCTCACCAAAGAAAATCGTGTTCGAAGTGCCGTCGAGTACATCTCGAAAGCGAGTTGCAGAGTTGCGGAAAAATGGCCCATCTGCGACCCGTCCAGCATCGCCCTCGATGTTCACAATCTTGGTGGTGCCATTGTAGATATTGGTGAACACTACCCCTGTTGCCGCGGCTCCACACTCGCCCCAGCAACTTTCCTGGCCATGACTTGCGACATAGTGGGTGCGACCAACCCGAACCTGGCGACCGTCAATCACTCGTGGGCTGCCAGCTTCATTCCGAATCAGGAATGGCTCATCTCCGCCAGTGGCGCTTGGGCAGAGCAGCATCGGGATGGCCGAGGCGATCGCATCTTCATTTTTCGAGGACCAACACGGCTCACCATACTGGAGGTTTTCAGCGATTGAGTTGGATTCGAAGTAGGGAAGGAGACCTGCCGCCCATCCCCAGCCCGGAGCACCATCCCATGTAAGTGGATCAAGGAAAGCATTCGCCGGCGCTGAACCATCGCGTGTCGCAAAGGAAACGTAACCGGCGGGAAAGCGTTTGAATCCGGAGTGATAGTTTTGGGCGGCCAATCCGATTTGCCGCAGGTTGTTGCTGCATGACATTCGACGAGCCGCTTCGCGAGCAGCTTGCACCGCAGGAAGCAGTAAGCCAACCATGACACCGATAATGGTGATGACCACCAGCAACTCAACGATCGTGAATCCGCTCTGCTTCGAAAGCGCGTTGTTTTTCTGGGCTGAGCAGATGTCTTGGTTCATGGGAATTTCGATTGGGGAAGGCAATCAGGTGGGTTCGCCGGATAACTTAGCCGATGCTAAGTTAGCATGTGCTAACTTAGTAGCAGCTAAGCTTAGTGGTGGGAAGGGCATTTGGCAAGCGGTGGTACAGAACTTACAATCAATGGGGTCAAATTGACTTGTCTTAACTGCTTGATTTGTCTTAACTGCTTGACTTGTCTTAACTGCGATTTTTCCCGAAGGCGGATTCTGGGTCGGGGCAGTTCTCAGTTCCAGCGATAGGATTCCACTGCGAATATTTTTATGGATTCTCACACCCATCAACGAATTCGTCGCGATCACGCCACCGAGTTGGCTGAGGATTATGTTGAGGTGATTGACGATATCATCTCAAAGTCTGGTATTTGCCGAGCTGTGGATCTCGTCGAGCATTTTCAGGTGACTCACGCGACCGTGAGCAACGCGGTGGGACGTTTGGTACGGGATGGATTCGCTAAAAGTCAGGCGTACCAACCCATCGAACTGACGGCAAAAGGTAAAAGACTCGCAAGCAAAGCGCGTTATCGGCATGAGACTGTCAAGAGTTTCCTTCGCAGGCTTGGCGTGAGTGAAGAGGCGGCGCGAATCGATAGCGAAGGCATTGAGCATCATGTTGGCAAAGAAACTCTCGATGCGATGCAGCGAGTTCTTACCGAGGGATGGCCCGCTGAACCTGAAGCGGGCGAATAGCGGTCTCCACGGCAGGTGCTAGGCAGGTGCTGGGCAGGTGCTAGGCAGGTGATTAATGCGATCCATCGTCGTGTGCAATCCGGGTTCCCGAATGAGACGAGTACCAAAAGGGAAGTCTGATGCGCGGTGGGATTTGGCAGAGTTTGGCAGTGATGTTGAGCTGAAGGGTGAAGGCTGAAGGGTTAAGGGTTAAGAGCAACCGTTGTTTGCATTGGTGTCAGGGTGTTGCATCGAGAGTATGGCATCATCCGTTGGCATTGCAGTGTGGCCCGCTTGCCGCAGGTTGGCCGCCCCTCAGTTTCGCTCACAGCGCGCAGAACGCTCGCCAAAGCCTCAATGAGTCGGATGCTGCCCATTCTGTCGGATGCTGGCTACAACGTGGAAGGAGTACTTTGGGATCTGATGCGGTCAACGTTGCGAAGGCGTGCAGTTGCAGGCCGCCAGAGTGGTGTTGGGCTGCTTGCGAGGGTTTCATGCTGAGGGGCCCAGGTTAACAATCACGACACGAACAGGAGTTGGGCGGACAGATCGTGGATTTGTTGGGACACAACACTGAGTTCATTCTTTTGATTGCAAACAGCGGCCATGATTTCTGATTTCTGGGCATCCAGTAACTCTGGGCATCCAGTAACTCTGGTCGGCGAATAATGCTGGCAAACGCCCCTGTTGGGGGGAACGTGTTATTCCGTGGCTGAGTCACGTTCTTTGCTGAAGTCAATTGGAATGGTCTGGTGGTTTTTGTAGTGTTACGTTGGGTGGTTGTTGGGTTTTGCTTGAAGTTGGGAGAATGGTTTTGAGTCTTAGATCGTCGTATTGGCGTTGGGAATTCGGGCGTCGCCCTGAGGCGGACAGGACATAGGTTCGAGCGGCGTGATGTTCATTTCGTCACGTTGCTGACGGTGTAAACGAGCGCAGCCCTTGTTGTTGGGGCGGCAGTGTGCAAAGCCTGGACAGTGATTGCTGGCGGATGGTTTGAGCGGTTCATTGAGCGCGCAAACAATGCAGGCAAATGCCTCTGTCGGGGGGAACGTGTTATTCCATGCCTGAGTCACGTTCTTTCCTATATAATCCGTGGCTG
>PKCN01000033.1 GCA_002862205.1 Planctomycetaceae bacterium
TGTTGAATTCTTCAAATTGATAGTTGAAGACATCAAGAAGAAATACCCTCAAGCTGATCGTTCCAAAATCTCGCTGATTGGCTTCTCGAACGGTGCTGGATTCATTTTTCGCCTCCTCATTGAGCTGGATGGAACGATCAGCATCACCAACGCGGTGCCCCTGGTTTCATCCATGATTGAGCAGCAATACCACGACAAAAAATTCTGGAAACGGTCGGATGACTCAACTTCAAACTACAACCTGAACACAATACCTGTTGGCAAACGCAACCTACTGACCATCCATGGAACCGCTGACCGGGTCGTTCCCTACGCCGGTGGAATGCGTGGTCCCCATGCCAAACATTTGTCAGCGCAAAAAACAGCTTATGCATGGGCGCAACAACAAGGATTCAGGGGAAACAGGATTGCTGATACAGCGGGAAAACCACTCAACAAAGACATCATCCGCTACAATTATGCAGAGGCAAAAGTCACCCACCTGAAGGTTCTCGATGGCGGGCACGGGTTTGGCCCAGTCAGCCAGCAGGTGAACGAATTGGTGCGAGACTTTATCCAAAGCAACCTTCGCTAGATCCAAAGCAACCTGCGCTAGCCGAAAAGGCGCAGCAGGCCGATTAATGCCAGGACATTCCCACGCCAAGAAAACAAAATTCGCGACTGAAGTTCTTTCGCATGAACAGTCGCAAGATAACAGTCCCGAAAAACCCGTGGTCTTGTCCGCCATCTTTTACAACAACCGTACCAAGGCCAGGGCACACGGATCCAACTCAATTCAGGCATCACTGTTTGCTGCGCATCAGAAACAGATTACCAACCTTTATCCGCACGCGTCTCCGCACACATCGGATACAAACGCTTCAGGCGAGAGATCGGACTTGAACTCCGAACCAAAAACATGAAAGCTATTTTTCTTTGCATGACAGTGCTACTGGCACTTACATCCGACTTGCGTGCGGAAACGAAACCGATCAAGGCTCTTTTGATTGCTGGTGGATGCTGCCACGATTACAAAGGTCAACACGAAGCTTTGTTCAAAGGCATACAAGCCCGTTCCAACGTTCAGGTTGACGTTTACTGGACCGATGACGCAAGCACCAACCCTCCCTTTCCGCTTTTCGATAGTCCTGATTGGGCCAAGGGCTACGATGTGATCATTCACGACGAGTGTGCTGCCAGCAACAAAGATGTCGCTGTGGTACAGAGGATTCTGGCAGTCCACCGCACCGTGCCTGCCGTACACCTGCATTGCGCCATGCACTCATTTCGCAATGGAACGGATTTATGGTTCAAGCATTTGGGTCTCAAATCAACTGGTCACGGGCCACAGGAACCCATCGCCATTTCTTTTGTGGACAAATCACACCCCATCACCAAGGACATGAGTGACTGGACGACCATCAAGGAAGAACTTTACAACAATGCGGCGATGCACGACGCCAAAGCACTGGCGACAGGCACGCAAGTGTTCAAACGAAACGGCAAAACAGTAGAAGCAAAAGCAGTCGTAGCGTGGACAAATGAGAAGCACGGCGCCCGAAGTTTCAGCACAACCCTTGGGCACAACACGGCAACGGTTGCTGATGACAGGTATTTGGATCTGGTAACACGTGGATTACTGTGGTCCTGTGACAAACTGGAACCAGAGTACCTGACGCCATACTCTGGAGACAACAAAGTCACCTTCATTGCAAAGAAGAAAAAAGCTGCGGTTATCCCCAAACTTGGGGTGATGCCCAAAGCAGCGACTCTCGTTACCCCTTCAGCATCATCCACCCAACAGCCCAACTTTCCACTCAACGCTTTCGACGGCAATACCGAGACAAGGTGGTGTGCATCCAACAACAGTTATCCACAATGGCTGGCGTGGGAATTCCAGCGTCCAGTGAAACCCGCCTCCATCAACATCGTGTGGGAATTTGAGCGTGATTACCAGTTCCATGTCGAAGGCTCAAGCGATGGGAAACGCTGGACCAAACTTCTGGATGCTTCGGCCAATCAAAAGACAAGCCAGGGTGATCTCAAACTCAAAACAGGTGTGGCTGTCAAACACATGCGAATCGTGGGTGTGGGCTCGACGGGCGGCTGGTGCAGCATTCGCGAGGTCTCGGTCAAGGGTGATGGCCTCAAGGCACTTTGGCCGGCAAGATCCGACGGCAAACCCTACAGCTATCAACCCAAACTCGCTGACCCCTATACCAAAAAAGGGAATCTTCCACCCAGCATTGAATCACTGACCCCTGCTGAAGAAGCGAACATTTTGAAGGATGTGAAGGTGGCCGAAGGATTTGAGGCGACCCTGTTTGCTGCACCACCGGCTGTCAATTACCCCGTTTTTGTCGCCGCATCTACCGACGGAACGCTCTATGTGAGTTCCGATGGCAATGGTTCTCTGGGCCGTGATCCGGAACGCGGCCGTGTCATTCGCCTGCGAGACACCAATGGTGATGGTCGAGCCGATGAGAGCAAGGTTTTTTGCGAGATCGATGCACCCCGCGGTCTCGTGTGGGATCACGACCGGCTTTACCTCGTACACCCACCTCATCTTTCTGCATTTATCGATGCGGATGGCGATGGTGTTGCCGAAGAACAGAAAATTCTGGTCAGCAATCTTGCATTCGGTTATGACAAACGCCCGGCAGATCACACCACCAACGGCCTCAGTATCGGCGTGGACGGTTGGCTGTATATCGCGGGCGGCGACTTCGGGTTCATGAATGCTGAGGGAACCGATGGTCGAAAGCTGACTCATCGTGGTGGCGGCGTCATCCGTGTCAGACCAGATGGAACCGGGTTGGAACTCTACTCAACAGGCACGCGAAACATCCTCGAAGTTGCAGTCAGCCCCCGAATGGATCTTTTTGCAAGAGACAACACCAATGATGGCGGAGGCTGGGATGTCAGATTTCACCATTTCACCGGTGGTGAAGATCACGGCTATCCCCGCTTGTACAAAAACTTCCCCGGGGAATGTGTCGCACCACTTGCAGATTACGGTGGCGGGTCTGGCTGTGGGGCGACCTATGTCGATGAACCTGGCTTCGGATCATGGAATGATGCGCCACTGACCGCCGACTGGGGAACAGGGGCAATCTGGCATCACTCGGTTCAACCCAAGGGGGCAACTTTCACAGAAACAGCCGCCCCCAAACCACTGATTCGAATGTCACGTCCGACCGATGCTGATGTGGATGGAAATAGCCGCCTGTACTGCGCCAGTTGGAAGGGAGCCACATTCAAGTGGGCTGGTTCCAATGTGGGTTACATCGTTTGTGTGAAGCCAAAGGGCATGCAAGATCGCCCGATGCCCTCATTTGTCGATCTTTCTTCCGATCAACTTGTCAGCCTGCTCAATGACACCAGTTACCGACGCCGACTTGCCGCTCAACGGGAATTGATGCGTCGAGGTGACCCAAGACATCACAGGTTGCTGGAAAACATCCCCTCGCAAAGGAGTGATGCACGGAATCTCGCTGAGCACCTTCAACAAAATGCATCGGTCAGCGAAATGATTGAAGCACTTGAACACTCCGATCCCGTCGTGGTTCATATCGCCATCAGAAGCCTGGCAAAAGAGCAGGCGGTGGATGCCTGCATGAACTTGTTAAAAACGCAACTCATGGCCAAACCGAGCTCTCAGCCCACGGTATTGCAATCGCTCGCAAAAATGCACGATCCTGTCGTGGTTGCAGGATTGATCCAATTGGTTTTGATTGAGTCGGCTGCCAGGAATCGCATGCACCTCAGAGCCGCTTTGTGCCGCCTGCATTACCGGGAAGGAATCTGGAAAGGTGATTCATGGGGCACACGTCCTGATACACGCGGACCTTACTACCAACCAGAACCGTGGAGTGAAACAGAAAGCATCAATGAGTGGTTGCGAGAAGAACTGAAAACCATCTCTGCCGAAGAGGCGGCGAACCTGATCTTTGAGATCAATCGCCACCGCATTCAGATTGACGATGTCTTACCACAGATGATCAGAATGGCGGCTGATGACTTGCAGTTGCTGCCGCCAACGGTTGCAAAATTATCGACTGAGAGGGAGCTTCCCGATGGCAGCGTACCGTTTCTCACAGCCGCGGTGGCAGCACCCAATCTATCCTCAACAACCTTGCTGCAGGCGGTAACAGCTCTGGTCAAATCAAACCAACCCGCCGCATTGAAACCTGCATTGGCCGCCATTGCCCGGATGTCCGGGGCTCAGGCGAAACGCGATCAGCAGCGAGCGTTTCAGAGTCTGGTGAAATCGCCTCTGCTTCAAAACCATCTGGAGCTGGCCCTGAAAAACAGCCACGATCCAGAATCAAATGTTGCTTTCTGGGCGACTGCCGCCGTCCTGGGAGTCGCTCAAGAAAAGAAGATCAGCCCGGAAGTCCGTGAACAAGCGATCCTCAGCATCGATACCCTCTGGAAA
The DNA here is from genome assembly GCA_002862205.1 of Planctomycetaceae bacterium. Taxonomy (GTDB): domain Bacteria; phylum Planctomycetota; class Planctomycetia; order Pirellulales; family Pirellulaceae; genus Rubripirellula. The sequence continues at coordinate 4,418 of PKCN01000033.1, forward strand.
CAACCTAGCCAACGCATCCAGCTGATCAAGGCAGCCACCGACACCCAAAATCACTTTCTTGACGAGAGAATTCTCGAGTTGACGAACCGGCCGGATCCGGACTCAGTGGCAGAAGTACAGCGTGCTGTCAAAGAGCTGCGACTGACCGAAAAGCTGAATCCCAATCTCCCCCGCATCGCCACGATTGGCGTGGAAACAGCTCTGAAAAAATTCTCCTTGATCAATGGGGATATTGCACACGGACAGCGTCTATTCAAAGAAGCCAACTGCACCGCCTGCCATACAATCAGCAAGCAGGACGAACAACAAGGCCCTTACTTGGGCAACATTGCTGCAACCTACAAAAGACAACAGCTTGCAGAGGCGGTGCTACAACCAAACAAAACGATAGCGCAGGGTTTCGCAACGACTTCGATTCTCACCGTTGATGGCCGGGTTGTGATTGGATTTGTGACGAAAGAATTGGCGGATCAAGTCACCCTCCGAGATGCACAGGCCAAGGAACACAAGATCAACAAGAAGGACATCGAGATTCGAAAAACATTGAAAACCTCGGTCATGCCGGAAGGGTTGTTGGACAAATATTCCGTGAATGACCTCGCCGCCATCATTGCCTATCTGGAATCGCTGCCCAAACAATGATCACAAACAATGATCACAAACAATGATCACAAAGGATGATCACTGTCAGAGCTGGCTGACTGAGCCTGCAATCCGTCCAGGACATCCAGCAAAGCCTTGATGGAGGGGCGTTGTTGCGGACTGTTGCCAACGTGCGACAGAACCACCTTGCCTTGTTTATTCAACACAAAAGTAGAAGGCTTGGCGAGCTGCGCCTGAATTCCCAATTGCTCGACTGCCCTCAAATCCTGATCGAGCAGGATAGGAAACGGAACGTCATCTTCGCCCGCGACAATCAAACCCGCTTTTTTGAACTGTGGTAACTGTTCTGTCGACCCAGGAAACACAAGCAGCACCTCCGTGTCACGCTTGGCAAAGTCACCATAATTGGAAATCAGACGTGATGTCTGGGTCGTGCAGTAAGGGCAGATTCTTCCTGAGAAACCTCGCGTGAATACAATCAGCAGATTTTTCTTATCCTCGTAATCCGAAATGGATCTCTGCGTGCCCTCGGTGTCGACGAAGTCCATCGAATCCAGCAAACCGTTTTCGTCATAGTTACTACTGACATCATCAAGAAACTCGACACCGTAGTATCTTTCCAGAGTGATGCCACCCAGCGGATCCTGACTATTGCTGCTGGCCACCCGGGCCAAATAACCAAACCATAAGACGGTCAGGCCTAGACAAGCGGCAACAGAGAAAATGAATGTTTTTGGACCCATGCTTCCTAGACTAGCGAAAAACACAGCATGGCGAAATGCAAAATCCACGAAGCAACCTGCCCGCCGTCGAACCCCTCATCGCATCCGAATTATTCGGTTCAATCGGGCCACTGTGATCGGAATACCGCAGTCTGAAACACCCCAATCCACGCCAAACAAGCAGAGCCAGCGTCGCCCTACCGTTTTCTGCCGTCACTCTTGTGAAACCTTCATTGAGGGTAAACTGCGGATTCTGAACTCGATGATTGTGTAGCAACGACAGGCTCCCCAACCATGGGAAAAATGAAACATGCGAGATCACGAAGTAGGTGTTGGAACGAAACTTGGCCCCTACGTCATCAGCCGCCAAATTGGGCAGGGTGGGGCAGGTACCGTTTTTGTCGCAGATGAATCGGATAATCAAACCGGGGAAGTCGCCATCAAGGTAATGCGTCCCGAAGCTGAGGAAATCGAGGAGATTCACGCGAGGTTCATTCGTGAAATCACAGTGGCACAAAAGCTGGACGACCCCCACATCGTCGCTTACCGCGACTGCGGTGTCGAAGATGGGGTCCTCTATTTTGCGATGCAATACTTACCTTGGGGATCGCTGGATACCGTATTACACCGTCGACATACCTTGTCGTGGCAGGAAACGTGTGAATGTGGAATACAGATCGCGCGGGGTCTGCACCATTTCCACGAACACGGGATGTTGCACCGCGACTTAAAACCCGCAAATATTTTCCTTTCGGAAGATGGACGACTTAAACTCGGCGACTTTGGCCTTGCTCGCGACTTTGGCTCCCCAATGCTGACCGCTGCTGGCACCGCAGTTGGTACCGCAAACTACATCGCGCCGGAGCAGGCGATTGGAGACTTGAGTATTGATAGGCGAGCCGACCTCTATGCATTGGGATGCAATTTATATCAGTGCGTCGCAGGTCACCCACCTTTCGCCTATCCCGATTCGGGTGAGATGACCACTCTGATGGAAATGATGCGCCGACACATCGAGGACCCTCCACCCCGACTCAGTGAGCTTGCCCCTTCTTGCCCAGCCGACTTTTGCCTGCTCGTTGAAGCCCTGCTCGCCAAGGATAGAAACGAAAGACCTGTCTCCGCTGCCGAGGTCGTCACCCGGTTGCAAGCCATTGTCGACCGACGACCGGCGGTAACGTTTGCTGAGCATCAAACAGAACACAGCGAGGGCCTTCCCTGTGAAACGTCACAACCCCCTGAAAGCGAAGAACACTCCCTCACCGAACGTCTTCACCAAAGTGCGCCCGATCCCGCAACAATACCAACGAAACATCTCGTGATCTTTGGAATGTTCGTCTTGGGGATCATCATTGTGGCGATAGGATTGACAGTAAAACAATGACAATACAACTGGGCATGTCACTGGCAGCGAGGTCATTTCACAACAACCGGGCCCACTCATCACTGACCACTGCCACGTTCAGAGTGGTCAATCCATCGATTCGGAAGCCGAAAAAAAGAGCACGCCGCCTCATGGATGACCATCATCAAGTGTCTACTTCTTCGGTGACTTTTTCTCTGCTCGCTCCAGTGCAGCACGATGATCTGCAGTCAGGTTGGCTGCCAAAAACTGCTGTGTTTCTGGGATCGCCAGATGGATGTCGGTCTCGATGTGCATACCTACCTGAAGACCCTTCGCGTTCAGGTCGAAAACGTGACCTCCAAAATCCCCAGCTGCGTTGATGAAGTGGAAGTGATAGCCCGGAACACCGATGGACGTTGCGTAGGGAGGCGCCCAGAATCCAACCAACGTCCCTTTCTCGTGCTCGGCCTGAAATTGACTTTGATGCTCAATCGCATCGACCAGCTTTTCACCAGACTCGGCCTTGCGGGCCGCACGCAACGAAAGATTGTCAAAACTGCCTTCGACTCGAAAGGCAACGAACAGGTTGTTCGACGGTCGTTGGGCATCGATTTGACACAACAGCTCATCGAAACTGCCAGCCTCATCAACCAGAAAGTGATGATCAGCAAAAAATCGCGTAATGGTGGCGAAAGGAACAAAAGCACTGTCAGCAACCTGATGGGCTGTTCCGCCAGCACGGACCTGATAACAGACTCCGTCCAGCATCACCATTTCCCCATCCAATCCTTCAAATGTCCCCAACCCGAAGTCACCGTGGCGTTTGAGGTCATGAACACTGGTACAACCATCAAACACCCCCTCCACCAATGCAGAGCTCGTTGACACCTGGAAAAGCGAATGATGTTTGAGATCCAATTCATTCGCGAGCGCGCGTTCAACAATGTGTGCAACACTGTCGCCAGTCCGTGAGTGCTCTTCTTTCAATGCCTCCCAAAGAGTTCCAGAAACGCGGCATTCAAGCTGGTGAGGATTGATTGACATAGAGAAATGGCTCGTCATCTTTTGATTAAAAAACACCTGAATCACTTACCGAAAGGGCATGCCATGGCGTTTCACCGTTGCCAGGGATGCAAAGCGAAGGCAGCTCACAGGCAACAAAGGCAACTGCGTGCTACCGTCTCTGATCTTCATGCTGGTTTGTCATGGCTCAGAGTCTCTTAAGAATCTCCAATGCCTTTCGCTCATAAATTTCTTGCCAGTGAGGTGCGAGAATACAGTCACTGTCCTCCTGAGCTCCGCCCACGTTTTCCAACTGCTTGGTGGTGGGCGCATAGTAGATGTAACCATTGGTGTAACCAGCAACAAATGTGTTTTGATGCATGGACTTGGCTTTAAGGTTCAAGCCAATTTGGACGGTCAACTCGCCTGGAAAACTTGTCAGGAAAAAATCTCCGATACGACACCCAATCAGTTCAACGGAAACAGTTCTTTTCGGCGCTTCCATGTTTTGTTTTTGGTGCATCCGCAACAAGCGAAGGTTTGTATTGACTCGCGTCAAGTTCTCCATCGTTTCGACATTGTTGATGTACGCCTCAATGTCACGACGATTGCGCACATCCAATGCAGCCAATTCCTTGCGTCCCAGTTTTTCTTCCTGCAAATAACGATGGGAATAATAGGCCGGGTATTGATCCGAAAGACGATATTTGACAACAAGCGGCAAGAAGGTCTTCATGCTTAACGTGGTACCGCGCAAACTCTTGGCCAATTCCAATTGCTGCTGCTCCTGCTGAATGATTTTCTCCGCAAGATCAGCTCTCGGTAATTCAAGTTTTTCATTGATCCACTTCAATCGGCTGTCAGCTTTTGTCTCAATACTCCGAACGGTTTTCAAGGTACTCAAGGCGAGTAGGTTTCCAAGCGTAACCGCATCTCGCGGTTGATCGACATGCTTGTAAAAGACTGGATTTATATCACCACCACAACCTTGCAAGAAGAAAGCCATCGCTTCACTACCAAGATTGTCTTCGATGACAGTTGATGCGAGACCGGTGATATCTGCGGTATTCGCACCGCTGGGAACCCCCTGGATTGGGTGACATGCGTAATTGTAAATCACGGCCATAGGCTTCCCCGATAACCGGTCAAGTCGCAACACGCCAATCTGTGGGTCGATCGGCCCCACCCCAGCTACCTCTGCATCGGGTGGCATTGAATAAGCATGGCGAACATCAATCTCGCGACCATCTTTCATGAGTAAGCGTCGATTCTCCCCAACACGATCCTCATGCCCCACGCCAACCCCAATACGGATCGGTACCAAATTATTCGCGGCGTCCTCGATTGCTTGAATCGTCAATTTGTCGGTATCACCACGAACCACGCCATGGCAGTGACTGGCGTTGACAAGCACATTTGAAGGCGGAATCCCCAGACTCCCATCAATTGCCGTACGAACAGTGGACAAATAACGATCCTTGAGACGACCAATCCCACCGATTGCCACCGCATCAACCGTCACGATGGCAATTTGAACCTCGCCCTGCTTCAGCACCAGAGCTTTCACGTACAACGGATCATGAACTGGTCCTGCCTGATAGTCCGTGATATCAACCTTGGCTGCTCCTGCCAACATTTCGCTGTGACACGTCGCCGGCAACCACAACAACGACGCAAAAAAGAAAACGATATCCCGATAGAAATTTGCATGACGATTCATAGTTACAGGCACCGAGAGAATGGTTGTAAACAAAATTCAAAGACTGCTTCAATGAAACTCAGTGGAAATTCAAATCCACCATTTCCAGTCCCGAGACCGGTTCGTGCATCATGCCTCGAATCAGCCTTTCTTGGACAAGGCACCCAACTGCCAGCAGCATCACAGGTTTTCAGCATCACAGGTTTTCAGCATCACAGGTTTTCAGCATCATCGAGTGGGCACAGCGAACGGTTCCATTTCCGGGCGGTTCCGCAGTCTAACGGACGACGAACCACGATGCTGTATTTTGAACAACCGCCTGACAAAAGATTGACGCTGATCGACGAATCCTGCTAGTCATTTGAAAAAAACATGGCAATCTCTGCAAAAAAACAAATCACATCTTCGTGCCGAAAAGGGTCCCCAGCCGTTATGATGAACGTTGCGTGAACTGCTCCATGACTTCCAGAACGGCATCCCCATGATCTTCGATAATCAGTCCTCCCTTTTTCTCTCCCCAAACACGTGGAGAGGACTTTGCCTGATCTTAATGCTAACCGGGATTGGCTCGACGGCTGTTGCCGAGAAGACGAACATTCTGTTATTCACGGCGGACGATTTGCACGCCGAATCTCTGGGTGCGTATGGTGGGATGCCAGCCGACTTGACGCCAAATCTCGACGCATTTGCCGCTGAGGGACTGAAATTCAATCGGGCACACGTGAACGTAGCCATCTGCGCCCCGTGCCGTGCAGTGATTGCCACAGGTCGCTACAGCCATCGTTCCGGCGCGATGGGGTTCATGCCTGCCCGTGAAGATGTACCTGACATTGTGAACACTCTGCAGGCTGGTGGTTATCTCGCAGGCATCCTTGGCAAGGTCGGGCATTCGTCACCAAAAACATCAATGAACTGGGATTACGCCTTTGACCAGCGAGAATTGGGAAATGGCAGAAATCCTGAAATCTACTACCAACGCAGCAAGGCTTTTTTGGACCTCAGCAAAAAGGAACAAAAGCCGTTCTACTTCATGGTCAATTCACACGATCCCCATCGGCCGTACTGCAACCCAGATAAGTTGACCAAGGGCGCTGCAATGCCGTCTCGCACCTACAAGCCTTCGGATGTGACTGTCCCCGGCTTTCTGCCAGACCTTCCTGGCGTGCGTGAAGAATTTGCCCAGTACTTGAATTCGACTCGTCGGCTTGACGACACCTTTGGAAAAGTGATGCAAGCCTTGAAAGAATCTGGAATGGCCGAGAACACCTTGGTGATTTTCATCTCGGATAATGGAATCGCCGTACCATTTGCCAAGTGCAATGCATGGTTCCACAGTTCACGCACACCCTGCCTGGTTCGCTGGCCCAAGGTAGTCAGTCCCAACACAAATAACGGCACTGACTTTGTGTCCGTCGTTGACTTATTTCCCACGTTTCTGCAGGTATCGGGCGTCCAAGGCCCTCGAGGACTGGACGGCCGGTCATTCCTACCGTTACTGAAAGGTCAAAAACAATCGGGACGAGAACAGGTCTACACACAAATCGATTCCAAAGCCGGAGGTGATTCAGTTCCGATGAGAGCCATTCAGAATGGCAAGTACGGGTATATCTTCAACCCCTTCAGTGATCAGAAACACTGGTACCGAAACAACAATGAAGGAAAAACAATGGCAGCTATGCAAGCCGCCGCCGAATCCGATCAAGCGATTGCTGAGCGGATCAAACTGTTTCGCTATCGTGTTCCAGAAGAATTCTATGATCTACTTAACGATCCGGATTGCTTGAACAACCTGATTCACGAACCAGAGCATGCAAGTACGATCGCTGCGATGCAGGAACAATTGGTCGCGCAAATGAAAAAAACAAATGACCCCATGCTGGAAGCCTTCATTAACCGGAGTGACCGCGGTGCAGTCGATCAAATTCTGGTCGATACCTATGGGCCTCCCAAGGTGAAGGCCAAAAAGAGTCCCAAGGCCAATCGCAACAAGAAGAACAAGTAGGGTCCCTAACGGTTTCTCATTTGCCGCCGTCCTACTGCAGTCCAGTCCAGGCTTTACATCCGAATGGATAATGTCGCCGGCCCATCGCCATTAACGACACAGTACTTCAGGTGCACAAGTCGTTCCAACTTGCTACCAGACAACTGCCTGGAAAGATCAAGTTCGCTCTTGGTTTCAAGCAGCATCATTAACGAACGATAAAAACCAAGCTACTGAAGTTGCAGTGGCTTGAGCTTTTGGAATTTGGAAAGGATCAGTCGAGGTTGTAGTTCCATGGAATCACAGCCAACTACGGATCCTAATCGTTCTCAACGGCGTCAGCCTTGCGGACTTCGTGTTGCAGCCATATTTCCCGCACGTTTTCTCCATTTAGCCGAATTGCAAAGATGCCCAAAACCACTCGAATGTTTCTGTGCGGAATCCAATCGAGCAGGGCTTGATCGGTGGATTCCTGATCAAACGCGAACTACGACGCCTAAAGAAGCTGCCGAGATATGAACCTTTCTCGACAAACGTTTTTGGACCAGTAGCAAAAGGAGTCGATGGCAGGTCGTTCTACTACAGTTTTCGCGAAATTTTCCGTGACCACATCGATGAATTTAGAGCAAAGACCGCAAGCCCTCCCATTCTTGATGTTGGTTCGAATGTTGGACTAAATCTTCTATTCTTCAAACACCAGTATCCAAATTGCAAGCTTACAGGATTCGAACCTGATCCAACGGTCTTCCAAACCGCTCAGCACAACCTTGATGCACTTGGGCTAACAGATGTCGCGTTAATACAGAAGGCGGCATGGATAGAAGCCACCACATTGAGCTTCGAACCAGAAGGAGCAGATGCAGGGCACCTGACACCGTCCGAATCCGCAACGGGGGATTCGTTTTCCGTTAACGCCATTGATCTTCGCAGCTTCCTTGACGAGACAATCGATTTTTTAAAATGGACATTGAAGGGGCAGAAGTTGATGCACTGTGGCAACGAACTTTCAACGGTGACGAACTTTTTTGTCGAGTATCATTTCTATGCTGACCAACCCCAGCGATTCAATGACTTGACAGGTATCCTGACGGAGGCAGGATTCCGCTACCAAATCCACACACAGTTCGCCTCACAAATCCCGCTATGCCGGCAGGAACTGCAACTCGTAATGGATTTGCAACTGAACGTTTTTGCCTACCGCTAACAGATGCCTAAGCTAGCCTCTGCCCCAAGCTGATCGTTTACTCGGGTTGCGGCAGCAGGATGGGTGCATTCTCATCGAACGAGGCGGTTCCCTGCTTACCATCCATGACATACTGGATGGTCAATTTCTTTACCTTGCCTGGCACTGGGTCGCCGCCAAAGGTCGCGTTGTATCCTCGGCCTGACAAATTGATCCAAGGCAGCGATCCTGCACTTTTCTGCAGTACGGAGGTCACATCTTTGCTGACACCGTCGGCCCCATAGGCAGCTTTGACGATCTGCAGCTTGACCGGCTTCATGCCACCGGCGTTCATGATCGACGCGATATCGACTGCTTTCCCTCCAAGCTTTTGAGCGATTTGTGAAGCAGCTACGGTTGCATCTGTTTTGAGTGATGCAACCTTTTGAGCCTGGATTGCCAACGCCAGCCCCTCTGCACTGGGATGAATTTTCAACACATCGAGCACCAACTTCTGCTCATCGATTCGTGCTGCTTTTTCAAATGCCTGTCGGCACATTGCAACTCTCTGAGATTCAGGCATGGGAAATTTCCGAGCGATGCCGATGTAACCACGCATGCCTCGAACCTGGTACTTGGACGAAGGGCCTGACACCGCCAGAATCATCAAGCTTGGCGCTGCTGCAACGCTATTCCACTTGCCTAACAGCCGGCTACCATCATCCTGCAATTGGGGATCTCGACTCATCGCCGCGGCCGAAACTTGAGCCAGTGCGTTTTCGCCCCCCATTTCTGCAAGAATCTCCAGCAAGGTGGTTTTCATGGCAGAACTCGCTGCCGGGATAGCCTCGGACAATTGCGTTGCACACGCCTCACGATCCGGCATCCTGACACTCGCGGCCCTCAATGCTTGACTTGCCACTTCAACATCTTCGGTTTTCTGCGGCTTAACCACAGCATCAATCAACAGCGACAGTCGCTCAAGCGCGACGATCTGTCCGAGCGCAACCAGTGCAGCCTGCCGAATCTGGGGGTCTTGGTGGCTCAAGGCTTGCACCACTTGTGGAACTGCATTGACGCGGCGCTGGGCCACGAGATGCAGGAGTACGGAATATTCTTGGCCTTTAGAATCTGCAAGCATGTTGGCGATTTTGGAATTTACGCCTTCCCCCGGCAGTTCAGCAAGGGTTGCCTTGGCAATCTGCTGCAATCCCACATCGTCACTCGTTGCCATCGACAATAATATCTCCAAGCAGGACTCATCACCTACTCGTCTCAGCGCATCAATCGCCGAAGTTTTCACTTGTGGGTTGTCATTTTGAACCGCCGCCAGAATCGCGGGCAATACGACCGTTTGCGGCCGATCAGCCATGGCCTGAATGATCGAGACTGCCCTGGCAGGCGACACCACTTTCAATTCCTTTGCCAAGGCGGCATCAATCTGATCACCCGGAAATTCGCGAACCGTCGCCAATGCCAATTGCCTCAGTTTTTTCTCAGGAGAACGAAGAGACTCAACCAGCAGGGGAACACCCTCCTGACCACGCGCCAGAATTGATCCACGTGTCGCCTCAACGATTCGCTGCATCGGCACGTCAGCACTTCGAACCTGATCATAGATTTCCGCAGCTTCTTGCTGACGTCCAGTGACAAGTCTGGCTTCCGCGCAGAGCACACACGCCTCGGCGACTGATGACCGCAATTTTCCGGGTACGGTTCGCAATGCTGCCTGCAGAGCTCCCGTGGATTCGTCATCAGCGATTCTGCCAAGCGCGACAGCTGCTGCGGAAGCAACTTCGAAATCATTATCCTTCAGACGCGTTATCAGGATTGGCACAGCCTTGGCATCACCTCGAACACCAATCGAGTTGATCACACCAACCAGCAATTGTCCTTGCATTGACTCCGCTGCCGTTCTCAAAGCAGCATCTGACTGGTCGCCGGGAATCACTTCCAGCGCGATCCGCGCCCATGACGAAAGTTGTGGATTGGGAAGCAGTTTTTCCAATTCAGGTACAGCATTACTGGACCCGTAGATGGCAAGTTCTTTGCAACTGATTGCTTTCTGGGCCGCCACTGCATCAGATTTCAAAACAGCCAACAGCCGCTTTTCCTCTGTGGCAGAATCACGACGCTGCTGTGCAGCGACCGGCGGCATCCCAAAAGCCAACACCATGGCTCCCAAGGTGAGCACAGAAAGAGATGCAAATTTTGATTTCATCGATTTTTCCAATCTGGACGTTGTGTGCTTGAGGTTGCGGTTTTTTGACCGCCAGCGAATGACAGATACTCTTCAGTTGGTTGACTCAAAGCCGCCAAGGCTCACGCAACGCTTCAGAACGCAAACGATTTGCTTGCTCGTCATCAATGAATTCATGTTTCACATTGTCATACTTGACCTGCCGCCCCAAATGCAAAGCGATGTTTGCGGCATGACAGGCAATATGCGCATTGCAAGCCGCCACTGCATTACCCTTGGGTTGCCGTCTTGATTTCACACAATCCAAAAAGTCCCGAACGTGGAAAGTAGCGGGATAGCCACCAATTTCATCCACCTCACGACCAGCCAGCAACTCTGGTGAGCTGAGCACCATTTTCCCACTGTCCCCTGCTTCTACCCAGCCATTTTCACCTTCGAAACGAACAGGACAGGAGCCCAACGGGATCCAACCTTTTTCCCGGAAAATCAGCTCCGTGCCATTATCGTATCGGGCAACCAACTCGCCATTTTCGGGGGCGTTGTATTCCACAGGCGGCAAACAATCATCGACTGCCCATTGGCAAAGATCCACACAGTGGGATCCCCATTCCAACACACCACCGCCGACAAGCCCTCCGCCCTTCTCAAAGTTGAAACCATCCAGCAGCTTTTTATTAAAGGGACGCCAGGCAGCGGGGCCCAGATACATGTTCCAATCAACCAACTCAGCATCAGGTTCGGTTTCTGGAACCAGCCAGCCACTCATCATGGCCTGCATGCCAGCGGGATGGGCATAAACCTTTTTAAGTTTCCCCAAGCGACCCGTTCTTGCCAATTCACAGGCAAAGGCAAAATGAGGCAGATTACGTCGTTGGGTACCGGCCTGAAAAACACGCCCGGTACGTCGCATCGTATCGGCAAGAATCAGGCTTTGTGAGATATTCTTGGTGACAGGCTTCTCGCAGTACATGTCCTTGCCAGCTTTGGCAGCAGTCATTGCTGCTGTCGCGTGCCAGTTGGGCCCAGTTGCGATCAAAACCGCGTCAATGTCACTACGGTCCAGCAATTCGCGAAAGTCGCGGTAGGTCGCACACTTGTCATTGGAATGATGTGCATCCACCTGTTTTTTGACAGCTGCCCGTCGCTTTTCCTTGACGTCGCAGACTGCTACGAACTGGACATCCTTTTGCTGGAGAAAACAACCCAAGTCGTAACCTCCACGCCTTCCGATTCCAATTCCCCCCACAACAATCCGCTCACTGGGGGCCACCGCACCATCAAGTCCCAACGCAGAACTGGGGATAATTGTAGGCGCCGCAATCGCACCACCACTCACGGCAGCAGACGTCTTTAAAAATTGCCGACGAGTGGGTCGACGCTCCGACACAACGGCAGCAGCAGATTTCCGCGACATGGACACAATCCTCTTCAGAACACGGGGTGAGACCGATAACGTTCGATAACATGATGCTCAGACCGAACAACCCCAATCATACCCCGCCGGGACACGCCTAACCACAGAATGCCAGCCTGCCTCGTGGTAGAATCACAAGTTCCTGGACGACTGACTGGGCGTCCTGTCACGCACCCATCTGCTTCCTGATCACACCCGCCTAACACTTGATGTTGGCGCTTCAGCGTGCCCTTTCTCTGTTCATCACTTTTTGGTGGTGCGATAGAGCAGGTTGCCACGTTCGTCATAGAATTCGAATGACAAATTGGCGTCACCTGCTTGGCCCACAGCATCGCATCGAATCAGGAGAAAACCACCGCTTCGTTCGGTTTGACGATGCAGATGCTCAATCAGCCCATCTGGATCCGTGCCTGCTGGATCACCCGGCATTCTTCCGAGACGCGAATTTGCGTCCACCAGAGCACCACAGGAAAACTCTTCTACGCCCGTCGAATCGACAGCGTGATATTGCCAATGACGATCACCACAAACGATAAAAAAGTTTTGCTGATC
>PKCN01000244.1 GCA_002862205.1 Planctomycetaceae bacterium
CCAAGGCAGCCCACCGTGGAGACGCACCCTATTTGGCGAAAACGGTTGGCACAGATCTTGCCGAAATTCGCAGTGGAGCCCTCGCGAACTCAATTGCCAATGGTGATAAGGTGATTGAGGATCTCGTCGAGGAGGCGGCAGCTGCCATTGGCATGGCCGTTGTAAATATTGTTCACCTTCTGGCTCCGGACAAAATTGTTCTCGGTGGAGGGTTGGTCGAAGCGATGGAAGAACTGGTGGTTGGCACGGTGCGCGACACGGCACGAAAAAGTGTCATGAGTGTTTACCGGGATCGGTTCGATGTGGTCGCAGCTGAGCTGGGTGACGATGCTGGTGTCTTGGGTGCATGTGCATGGGCAAAGCAGGAAATCACAAGGGCCGCGAATTCCTGACTTATCAAACGCGGATCACTTTTCCAAACCGACCTTGGGTGCTCATGATTTTGGTGCCTGACCTGTTCAGGTCGTCCTGCAACATGCTTGTGAAGGTACAGTGACCGCTGTAGCATTTTGTTGGCAGGGGACTTTCAGCAGCTACGTCTGATCCGCCCGACAGCAGCCGTGCCATCACAGGGATCTCATTGCGCTCTGGAACGCGAACCCTGCGGGCCACCTGTAATTTCCTGGCCGAGCGGAAGCGGTCTCGCGGCAGTGGCAAAACCACGAGCGTAGAGATGCTCTTTTAGTTTCCGAAAAGCGGCAAAGCTGTTTGGGTAAACCCAAACAGTGATTGTGGTGGAATTGGGGTCACGGCCAGCCAGCTCGATGTCCAGTTCACTACGATTGGAGAGGATCTGATCGAGTGTCTGACCATGTGGTGTTTGAAGCGGTTCCACAGTCATTCCAGTCAGTTGGATTCGAGTTGCCATCTGCAACTGACCGCCTCTGGAAATCATTTCACGTGCCTTTTCCATGCGATATTTCGCCACGAAGCCGCGCATGGGACCTACAGCCGCTTCGGTTTGCCCATTGCGGGCACCGGCGGCCATTCTTTCGAAATCCCGTTTGATCTCTTCGAGAAGTTGTTGGATCGGAACAACTGAGAGTCGATTTCCTTTGAGGCGGAAATGGATTTCATCTCCGAATACGGTTTTTGCCATGGGGGTCGGCAGATGATCAATTGCGACAACCGGGGCGGGTTGGTTTTCCAGATGCTGCCGTGTACCAACCAGTTGGTCCAATTGTTTCTGGGCTGATTTGAACTCGGTCACGCGTTGAGCATCCTGCAGTGTCCGTTTATCAAAATCTGTTTTCTTCTCTGCCCAGGCAGCTTCTGCTTGAGCCAGAAGGTCCAGCAATATTGCCCGCTGTCGCTTTCGACGTAGAATTTTTGAATCGTACTCGCGGATGGTGTTTTCTAAACGACTGGAATCTGCCTGCGCACTGGCTGCCCGCATCGAGTAGGTAGCCAACTCCGAGATTTGTGATTCAGAAGCAAGCGTCGATTCATTTTGATTCTCTTCTTCAACCTGATCTTGCATTTCTTGGATGACCGCGGTGGACTGCGCTCCCAGAATCACGACCAGGATGATCAGGATTCCTACCAGGTTGGCAACGATATCGAGAAACGCATCGTGACCCATCTCAAGGATTGTTCTTTTCTTGCGATGCTGAGTCATTGTGAACGCCTCCCAATAATCTCGATGCCACTTCCGCGAAAACTATCCTGCAATTCGTTGTATCGACTTTCACTACCGGGCATGATCGTTACCCGTAGACGCGGTTCCCAGCGTCCACCAGGCAAGGCAGGACCCCAGCGATCGACACGTTCACGGACCGCAGCAGCCAGTTGTAACGTTGCCTGATCAAGGTTCACATTTCCAGCATTGAATCCAAAGACTTCTGTGGTGCCAGTTGCTCCGGATGCAAGCAGCACAAAGTGATCCACATGACACTCTACGCGGATTGCTCGCACGATGGCGTTTCCTTGCATACCGAGCATCCGGTTGGGAATGGCCCAGTCTTTGCCTTCCCGTTGCAATGGTTCGCGTGAATTATTTTTGATGGCCTTAGGTGGTGCCGTTTGTGGCTTGCCTTGCTGCTGGGGTCGATTCGCGAGCGGTTGATTATCGGTTTGACCACCTGAACTTTGGGTGCCCCCGTTACCACTTTGTCTTGTTTGCGTGAGGTTTGAATCTGTGCGGCCGCTACCTTGGTCGATTAACGATTCTCGATTGGTGGGGGTTTGTTCGTTACCCTGGGACTGTGCCGCAGAGCCACTGGAAGAACGGTTGCCAAACGGTGAATCACCTGACGTCGCATCAGACGGGGATAGCAAGCCATTGTGCGATGATTGTGTGGTTTGGCTTTCCGCAGACTCGACGTGACTACCTTCGGTGGTTGACTGGAGTTTATCCAAACGGGAGGGTGCATTGGCGGGGAGCAAAGAAGTCGTTTTTTCACGGAATTCACCACTTTTTGCAGCTCGTTCCATCTCCGTTTTGGCGGATTGAATTTTGGCAGCCCACTGCCTGGCTTCATCACCAGCATCAATCTGCCCCTGAGCTGCTGACAGGGCCTGATTGCCGTAGGTGGATCGGGGCTGGTAAGACGTATTGCCATAGCCTGATCTACTCGGGTAGGCGTTACGTGATCCTGCTGCGGCAGCATTGGCTGGGTCGTTTTGCGATCGGAAACCATTTGCTCTCCCTTCGCGATCCAATGAAGCAGCCGACAAAACTGGCAAACGACGCTTACCCTTTTGACCATTGGCCGATGAACCTGGGGCATACCCCTTGGAATGGCGACCTTGGGAACCACGGCTGCTGTTTCCGGCATATGAATTGAACGCGCGCTGCTGTGACACTGCTTGGCGAATTGCCAAGTCGACTTTCTGTTTTAGAACAGGGTCGGGGTTATCGTAGGCAAGTTGTACTCCGGTAGGTACCAGTTCATATCCAAACTGATCATCCCAGTCCTGCATCGCTCCACGGGCAGCAGCGTAAGATTCGATCCCATCGGGGCGGACAACCAGGAGAGGGTAGGGCGGTGCAGCGTCGCTGTACTGTCCCAGTGAGTGGAGTCGGATGGTTCGCAGGGCTGCATCGAGTGGATTAGTGGAATGCACTGATCTTTCCAGTTCGGCGAGCTTGATGCGATTTCCTTCCGGGAAAATAGTCACTCCCTCACTGGTGCACTCCACATAGATTGGTCGCCGGTCCGTGCCGTTGGGGCCTTTGTGTGGCACAATCACAATCCGCGGAGCTTGATTGTCAATTTCTTCCCGCAGCTTTGCGATTGCTTCCTTTTCAGAGTCAACCTGTTTCAGAACGGTGTGCAGCATTTGCTGATCGATTTCCGTTGTGTCCGCTGCCTCACCCACGTTGTTCAATCGTAATATTTCGTCGTTCAATTCTTGCAATCGCTCACGCGCACTTGCCAGTTCTTCTTCGTAATACGTAAGTGCGTCCCGACGTTCACCCAGTTCTGCGGTTTGTTCTTCACGGAAGGAGACAAGTTCCTCCACCCGAAAGATCTGCTCTTTGAGCATCGACTCCGCGGTACTGGCTGAAAGGCCTGAACGCGGTGGCGGTGCCGTCTCCGGTCTTTCGTTGCGGGCGGTTTGTTCCGCTGCGTTGGTCGCGTTTTGTGCAACCAATGCAAGCAGCAGAATCAATGTCCCAAGGGTGCAAACGAGTACCGCCAGAAAAGGGAACAACGATGGCGATAGTCCTTTGCGATCTCGCCGACTCATGCTGCCTGCCTTGACGTAGGATTGTCACCTTGGCGACTGGAATTCGACATGCGACTGGACAGAACATCTACTGCGCGAGCCAGAATTCGCATGGCATCTGCCATCCCATCTCCGCCGGCAGCTGCGACACTTCGATCAACCGAGGCGTTTGTGGCGACGAGCCGTTTTAGGTTCGAGTCAAGGGATTTCTGCAACATGGTGACCGCGGCAGCGCTGCCGCGAGTTTCTGCCAGATCTTCATACTGTTGGGAAAGTGCGTTGAGAACCGTTTTCAACTGGTCAGAATGCTGACGGAAAACGCCTGCATGATGTTGGCATTGTTCGTCAAAGTGGAGCGATGTTTTCATGGTTACCGTTTTGACGGCCTCTGCATGATCAGCCAGTGCAGGTGACAGTCGATTTTCGATATCGCTCAGCAATTGGCGACACATTTGTTCATGAGTTCGCGTGGATGCCTGATGACTTGTTGTCATCAGTTCATGCCAGCGATCACATTCACTCACCATCTGTGAGCCAGCCATATCGGATGCTTTGGCGATGCTCGCGGCGTGATGGTTCAACGCAGGCAGCAGGGTTCGTTCGAGGGCTTCACTGATTTTGTTGGCGCTATCCTGCTGCACACTTTGCCAATGTCCCTGTGCCTCATCAATGGTTTTGGCCCAAAGACGTGTCTGGTTGTCCAGTGATTCGGCAACTGCAGCCTGCACACCTCGGCACAAATCAGCAATCAATGCCGTCTGGTTGTCCGATGTTTCGTCACTGGGCAAGCTGGCAGAAACCAGGTGCCCAACACGGGCATCAATATCAGCGAGAAGCCGTTGCTCGCTGCGTTCGATTGGAAATTGCACAAAGATTGCAACGACAGATAAAACGAGTCCTAGAGCGGTTGTGTCAAATGCGACGTACAAACCACTCTTCAGGTTGTCGACGGCTGCACTGCCGTTGGCAAAATCCAGCCCACCGAGAGTTTGGGTGATGCCAATGACAGTTCCAAGGAAACCAAGCATAGGGATCGCCCAAATGATGATTCTCACGATTCCCAACGAGTCGTGTGCTACATCAGCATCGCGACCCGAAAGTTCTCGGAGATCGTCAGCAAGATGTTTCGTTGTCCCGCGTTGGGCTTGCCGAGTCAGCAATTCTTCCAGTCGGGATACGAGTCGGTTCTTCCGTGTTTGACCCGGCAATCGACAGAGCTCCTGAAGCCATCGTCTGGAAACGAAGCCTGCATCGTTATCGGTTAGCCAACGATCAGCTGGCGAGTCCGCTGTGGTCGGTGGTAACAGATCCTCGTCCCTGATCGCATTCAATTGCTTGGCCTGCGTCAGCACATCGAGCCATTTTGTGAACAGGACAGCCACGGCAAACCAAAACAGAAGGGTTGCCGCGATCGCGACAGGATGCCCCAGAAAGTATCTCTTGAGGGGCTCCCACGAGGTCGCGTAGACAACACTGTAAAAGCCGGCATTCAAGGCGGTGCCCGTGAGGGCCGCTAAAGCTGCGTTTCCCGCAACTGCCTTGTCTGTAGACAGGAGTTGGGGGTCGTGCGTGCTCGTATCGCCGATGGCGTTTTCTGACGGACGCACGTTCGGCTCAAAAACTTTGCTTTCTGCATCAATGCCCACGGTCAACCTCTCTCGGGAGTTTATTCACAGGGGCGAGGCTGCAAGCGACCAAAGAGATTGGCCAGATTGTTGCGTTCGTCCCTCCGCCAAGGGGCAGGCCTTTGGCGGGAGGGCAACGCCCCCTGATCAATCGGATCGACTGTCAGGACCCTGCAACTTTATCCAATCGGCAAAAATTACCACCTGCCCCGAAGGTGATTTCTTTCGGGGGTTCGAGCAGGGGGGACGGGGCGGCCCAGAGCTGAAGCGAGTTCATATTGCGGTCCATTCGGGCATCTTCGTAAGATCCCCAGGAGATTGATTCAGGGCGTCGAGAGTCGTTTACTGGCATCAAAACGAGGGGAATCGCCCGTATCCTGCAGGAATTGGAGCATTTGTGATGATGAACGCTAAAATGGTCGAAACTACCCAAGTCACGACTAGTGATGCTGGAACCCGGATAACCCGCACTTTACTTGTGCTGTTGATGGTCATTGGCATTGCAACCGTGGCGGTGAGCCAGAACCCGACGCCTCAGATCGACGGATCTCCGTTAAATCCCGAACTATCCGACCTGACGCTCGCCGAAACGGTGGCAAGGGTGGGTGCTTCGGGCGACATGATCGGATTTTCCCATTCTGACAGTTCGGGAACTCAGACAATTACGCTAGTTCATACCGGCAAAGCTTGGATGGCCGTGTATCATATTGACAGGTCGGGGAAGGTCCGGCTTGTCAGCAGTCGTCCAATTGATGCTGATTTTTCATTGCAACTGAACGCTACCTCCCCACTCCCTGACGAGATTCGCGAAATCAATCGACGGTGATGGAGGTTGGTGTTGGGCTGCAGCGGTGAAACTTTGACGTACGCTCGTTAAGTCAGTTTTGCCGTGTACACCACTACCAATCGACGATCTCGGCTGACCGGGGTCTATCGGAGCCGAAGATCGAATGGCTAACTATCTGTCGTTAGAAGAAGCAGCCCAAAAGCTTGGAATTTCTGCTGAACAATTAGTTGATCTGCGCAGCCAGGGAAAAGTGCGTGGTTTTCGAGATGGAGCGAGTTGGAAATTCCCCGACGATGCGATTGAACAACTCGCTGAAGAAATCGGCGACAGCGGTCTGATTGACGGTGAAGGCAGTGACCTCGGCATTGGCGGTGATGTCAACCTTGTTGCCTCACAGGGAACTGATGCAGGTGTTGAGGTTGTTTCAGGTGAAAGCGATCTGGAAGTTTCGGAAGACCTGCTCGAGATCGATTCGGCCGAGTTGCAACTCAATGATCCTGCAATCATGCATGATTCGGCCCAACTTGATTTGGCCATCGATCCAAACGCGGGCAGCACGGGTCCCGTGACGGATGACGAATTAAAACAAATTTCCGAGTCCCATCCCGACGTTGTTGCGCCTGAAGCGGGTGCTGGCGAGGGAAGCGGCAGCATGTTGGATCTGGAAAGCGAACTGAGCTTGCAGGCCGGTAGTGACCTCAGTTTTGCATCAGGCGAACCTGATGAGGATAGTGGCGAAGAATTGATCGGCGCCGACGAAGACAGCGCGATGGACGTGCTTGGCAGTGATGTTGATCCTGCTGGCTCGCGAACCGGTTCGGGCGGTGTCAGCAGTTTGGAGCTCATGAGCGACTTGGATGAACCAGCCGACCTGATGGGATCACGCAGTGCAGATGTTTTAAGTGAGCTTGATTTGCTCGGCTCGGACAAGTCTGGCAGCGGCGTCATTTCCGGAGACAGCGGAAGCCTGCTTGGCTCGGGATTGGGTAGCGGGGTAGGTTCCGGTTTGGGATCCAGCCTGGGAGATGTGTTGGCAGATGACGAACTTGTCATTGCCGACGATGACGACGATTTGGTGATCAGTGGTGCAGGGAGTGATATTTCCGTTGCTGGTGACAGCGGAATCAATCTGATGAGCCCTTCAGATAGTGGTTTGTCATTGGAAAGCGAGCCGTTGGATCTCGCTGGCAGCAGTATCTCTGCCCTCGACTTGGGACAGGAAGTGTCCGAGGGTGGCAGCAGTGGCGGCGGCAGCGGATCGATGGTCGATTTTCAGGCGGATGAAGAATTTCAGCTCTCTCCATCGGGAATCAGTCTGGAACCTGACTTTGAAAGCGGTTCGCAGGTCATCGAAGTAGAGGAATCTGAAGCGATCGGCGAGCCGATCGAGTTTGGTGATGCGGGTGTTGTCGAAGGCGATGCGTTCGGCAGCGAGCCAGAGGCTGTTGAAGTCCTCGGGATGGATGAGGGTGAACAGGCAGGCATCTCGGTCGATGAGACTGCTGCTGTCTCCGCGATCGGGAGCGGTGGCGGGTACAATGCCTATGAGGTGCCTTTCACGCTCATGCAGTGCGTGACCCTCGTGATGGTGTTGGCTGTCCTGAGTATTGGGGGCATGCTGATGACGGATCTCGTGCAGAACATGTGGGCTTATAGCCCAACAGATGCGCCTGTCAGCTCGCTGACGGATTCTTTGATCGATACGCTTGGACTGAAACCTGGGGCCAATCCTTAGTCCTCAGCTAAGGCTGAGCAGGAAATAGAAGGCTGGAGTGCTCGGTCTGATGCCCAACTCGGGGCCAAATGCGACCGTTCAGCCTGAGTCATACTGTCGCTGCACAGTGATTATGCGCTCATTCTGGCACCCAGAAGACATTGTTGGGTACGAACCAAAGTGGATTGCCCTTTATAGTAGTGCGTAGGTAATATGTGGTTTCCCTTCGGTGATCGGCATCCCCAGTCGAGTCTCTCACCAGATCAAAAGAGCCAGTAGCTGCGTGAGTGCTGTCCGTTCAGGACTTGGGGCTGGCGATCGAGGGGCCCTCCTGCCGCTGTCATGGCGGAGGTCAGGTTTGCCGGATTTGATCATGCACGAGTAGGTAGAAATGTTGGGCTCAACCGTAAGCTTTCAGAATCTGTTTCAGTTGCCATTCGCATTACGCTTCGAATCTGGTTTGGCGTTTCTTGCCTTTTTCGTCTGTGGTTTGACTGGCTGCGAGCGACTGGATCCGGTCGTCACGTACACCGTTCCAACCAAAATCCCCGCAAAATTGGTGCCCGGTCAGGATCGAATGTTGGCCGCAATGTTGCCCAAGGGTAATGAAATCTGGTTTTTCAAGGTCACAGGCCCAGAGGAAGCAATCGACTCGATTCGCGATGCATTCCGTGAGTTTGTCGAGGACGTCGAATTCGAAGATGGCTCTCCGAAACTCGATGCTTTACCCAAAGGTTGGCGACGCGGTGGTGAGAAACCTCTCCGTTATGCGACGTTGGATGTTGAGACGCCCGAAAAACAGTTAGGCATTAGTATTTCGTCGCTGCCGCTTCGGCAGGATTCTTGGGATCAACAGGTGCAAGACAATGTTAACCGCTGGCGCGGGCAACTGGGATTGGCGGAGTCCGAGCAGAAATGGGCTGGCGCTGAACCGTTTCCCGTGCAAAACGCCGACTTGGATTCTGTCTGGGTCGATCTCGTTGGGAAAACGGGAGGAACCAATGCGATGGCACCACCCTTTGCAAATCGTGTGCCTGCACCACGCTCCTCTGGAATGCCTCCGCAGACTCCTGCCGCAACCTCTTCGTCCGCAGACGAGCGGATGCTGGTGGCCATGGTTCCCAAGGGATCAGACACCTGGTTTTTTAAAGTCAAAGGTGCGAAGAATTCTGTCGCCTCCCTGGAAAAGTCCTTTCAGAAGTTTGTTGAAGGCATTGAATTTAAACAAGGCTCACCCAATCTTGAAACGCTTCCCAACTCATGGACGCGTGGTGGAGAAAGGCCGTTTCGTTATGCCACATTGGATGTTGTGACACCGACAGGGAAATTGGATATCAGCGTTTCGAAACTGCGCCGTCAGCAGGAGAAGTCATGGGCAGAGTACGTTGACATGAATGTGAATCGTTGGCGAGGTCAGATGGGTTTGCCAGCTTCCACAAAAAAATGGGCAGGTGGACAGCCCCTGACCGTGAAAACTGCGGATGAAGGATCAGTGTGGGTCGATCTGTCAGGCGGGGGCGACCCGGGCAACGCCATAGCTGGCCCCGCAACCACGCCGGCGGTGAACTCTCCGGTCGCCAGTCAACCCAAGGGCGGTGGTTCCGATACCGACAAGACAGATGAGGCTGTGACGTACGATCGACCAAAAGGGTGGCGCGACGGTCGAATGAGTAGTATGCGGCTGGCAGCGTTCAATGTCGGCCCAAAGGACAAGTCAGCAGAGATTACCGTGATTCCCGCAGGTGGTGATCTTCGTGGAAATGTTGCCAGATGGTTGGGGCAGGTCAGAAAAGGCACGGTTCCCGACGACGTGGTTGATCAGGCATTGAAAGATGCTCAGGAGGTCACCGTTGCTGGTGTGAAAGGAAAGCGGTTTCTATTACTAGGCGATGAAAGTGATGCTGCTCAGGGGATGGCGATCGATGCCACGATCATTCCGCTGGGTTCCGATGGAACGACCAGTTTGTTCGTGAAGATGACCGGGCCAACTGAAACCGTTCAAAACGAGGCTAATGCCATTGCTTCGTTCTTGAAATCTTTGAAATTGAATCTGTAGACGATTCACTCGCACCCGAAACGTGATGAAATTATGTCGACGACTGTAGACTCCGCCCGCGGCCCCAAAGATCAAACAGGCACCTATGCACTGTCTGATCTTTTTGCTGCACTCGGTTCATTGAAGTTCACCGTGGTTCTGTTTGCTCTGTCGCTTGTGACCGTGCTGGTAGGCACGTTGGCGCAGGATGAGATGAACATGTTCGAGGTCAAGCAACGATATTTTACTTGTTGGTTCACTCAACTTCACTTCGATGATTTCTTTCCTCAGGCTTTCTACCCGCACGAAGATCCGATTCGCGGTAGTATTCCGTTCCCTGGGGGAGCGCTGATTGGTGCGCTGCTGATGATCAATCTGGTTGCGGCCAAGGCAACGCGATTCAGGATTCATTCGAAAGGATCGCAATTGTATCTTGGTGCGGGGCTTATCGCGTTGGGGTCACTCTTGGCCTTTTTTATCGTTGCTGCTGGCCATAGCAGCGAGGGTTTGCAGGGGACACCGCCGATCAGCTATGCATCACTCTGGGCCGCAATTCTCGCAAGCCTTACAGCGATGGTCGGTGGCTTTGGATATGCGGGCTCGAGAGTTTCGCAACCAACAATCAAGTTTCTCGCCTTTTGCGTTGCAGCTCTGTTGGCGGCGAGTGTGGTGTTCGCCCTGTACACCGGCTTCCGCATTGGTGATCCAGGTCTCCGCATCGTTTGGCAATTGGCCAAGGGCGTGGGAGCCGGCATCATTTTGCTTGGTGGTTGTGTAATGGTTTTTGGCAAGCAAGGTGGGAACGTACTGTTGCATCTTGGCGTGGGTCTGCTGATGTTCGGGCAATTCGCATTCGGTGACCGCCAACTGGAACAGCGGCTCAGCTTGATCGAAGGCGAGTCTTCTAACACGTTTGTGAATCTGGATCTGATTGAATTGGATTTGATTGCCAAAACAGAGCAGGGTGATGAAGTCATTGCGATTCCCGGCAGTCGCTTACGTTCAGCCGCAAAGACGGGTGCTGTAATTAGCGACGATGCTCTGCCGGTCGATATCCGAGTGGTTGAATTCTACGACAATTCGAATCTGCGAACTCCTGAGGGTGAGAATTTTGCGACCACAGGATTTGGGCTCGAAGCACAAGCTGTCGAAGCCAGAAAGTCCGGCGGTACCGATAGTGATTTGAATTTGGCTTCGGCTTATGTGGATTTAATTGATAAGAAGTCAGGTGACTCGTTGGGTGTCCACTTGATCAGTCAGTTATTGTCCGATCGAGTGATGCTTCTATCTGATGGTAAGAGTGATGATCGTTACGATTCAGTCAACCTTGGCGATACTTCATACGACATCGGACTGAAATTCCACCGGGAAGTAAAACCGTATTGGGTTCAGTTGGTAGATGTACGTAGGATCAACTATAGCGGTACCGACACGCCGCGGGACTACTCTTCGTTCATTCGTATTGTTGATGAATCTACAGGTGAAGACCGTCGCGAACGAGTTTGGATGAATAATCCATTGCGTTATCGCGGTGAGACCTTTTATCAAAGCAGTTACACACCGTTGCCAGGTGGTAAGGAAATGACCGGCATTCAGGTTGTCCAGAATTCCGGTTGGCTGATTCCGTATTTGGCTTGCAGCATCACCGCCCTGGGTATGTTAGCGCATTTTCTCGGCACGCTCACCCGATTCCTTAAACGGCGTGAACGGGAAACACGGGTTCCAGCAGCTGACGCTGGTGCGAGCAATGATTCAGATTCAAACGAACCCTCCAGATGGCCAGTCATTGTCAGTGTGGCAGGATTCGCTCTTCTTGCCGGGATGCTGTTAATTCCGTGGGGTGCCGTTAAAGATGATATGCGGCCAACCGAACGTGATACCAAGTTTGATTTCTACGCTGCTGGCCAAATCCCTGCACAGTTTGGTGGTCGAGTAATGCCGCTGGACACCTATGCACGACAAACCGTCAAGGCAATGAGCAGTAAAGAATCGATTCCTCTTGCAGGAGCACCAAGCGAGCTCCGGGAACGTGTTGGCGCTGAAAAAATGTCTGCCATGCAGTGGTTGATGGAGGTTGCTAGCGAGAGCAGTGAAATCCAAAAACTTCGCATGTTCCGAATCGATGCTGAGGAAGTTCGCAGTGAATTCAAGCTTCCCAGACGAAAGAGTAAGCTCTACTCGCTTGATGAGATCAGGGGCAGATGGGGACGCGTCAGCCAGATTGTTGATGAAGCCCAGCGGAAAGATGCGGCAGATCAGTCCTTCAAAGATCGCAAGCTTCTGGAACTTGATCGGCGAACTCGGCAATATACCCTTGCCGCAGCAGCGTTCCAGTTACCAAGCCCGAGAGTGATGACAGAGGAAGACTTCAAGAGATTCCGCCCCGGACAACCCTCGGATGTTTCTTCACGGGCCATGTTTGCCATGAGGGAGCTTGCTGACAAAATGGAACAACTCAAAAACATGCCAGCGGCTGCGATTATCCCACCCGACGCAGAGTTGGCGTCTGAAACGGTTGACCAACCAAAGTGGACTGCATTCTCCGCAGCATTTTTCAATGAAATTCAAGAACTTGCTCGGGCTCAAGCATCGGAACAAGATGCCGTGGAACGTTCGGCAGCGATCGGAACGTTTTCTGAAATGGTTTCAGCTTACGCGGACGAGGACACCGGGAAGTTCAACAAAGCTGTCGACGAACACGATGTCGCCTTGTCTGATTACCCCATCGTTGGTTACACGCCTCGGCTGGTGTCTTTGGAACGGTGGATGCAAGCGTCTTGGCCCACCGGGGTGGCGATGATTTTATACTTGATCACGCTCGTGCTTGGCTTGGTCTACTTTGCTGTCAACCTGCCAAGATTGCGGCAAGTTGTTTGGGGAATGTTGATCATCGCTTTGGTGGTACATACCGTCGCGATCACGTGCCGCATTGTCATCACGGGGCGTGCTCCAGTTATCAATATTTATTCGTCTGCAGTGTTCATCGGTTGGGCGGCTGTGTTGTTTGGCGTGCTGGTTGAAAGGATCTTTCGGTACGGTGTTGGCAACCTCTTAGCCTCTGCTGCCGGTGTACTGACCTTGCTGGTCGCCTACGGTTTGAATACCGGGGATACGATGCCCGTATTACAGGCAGTGCTCGATACCCAATTCTGGCTGGCAACACATGTCATTACTGTCTCGCTTGGTTACGTAGCAACTTTGGTCGCAGGAACTTTGGGTGCGGGATATCTGTTTGCCGGTTGGGTGGGTGTTGACAAGAGAAAGCTGAAGGATGTGTATCGCTGCATTTATGGTGCGACCTGTTTTGGCATCCTTTTCAGCTTTATCGGTACTGTTCTGGGGGGGCTGTGGGCTGACGACAGCTGGGGACGATTCTGGGGTTGGGATCCGAAAGAGAACGGTGCATTACTGATCGTGATCTGGAATGCTCTGATGTTGCATGCACGGTGGGATGGAATGGTAAGTGGCCGAGGGTTTGCAGCCTTGGCGATCGGTGGCAATATTGTCACGGCATGGAGTTGGTTTGGTACCAATGAACTGGGAATCGGAATGCATAGCTACGGATTCACCTCAGGTGTCCTGATGTGGCTGACCATCTACATCCTGTTGCAATTTGCATTTGTGGGTGTCGACATGATCATGCGATCGTTCAAGGTGCGTTTCGGCTCGGATGCTTCACCGACCAAGCAAGTAGAAGTTGCCAAGGTTTGAATTGGGCTGGCAGTTTCTTGAGGGTTGTTCGCAGTGGTTGGCTGTACCGCCTCGTCTGCTGGCGAGCCCGGCGGTTTGAGTCTGGTCGGAACTTGGCTCGCAGGACCGCTGGAAAGATAGTTGCTACAACGTTCCCACGTTGTTTCACCCTGATTCGTCTTGTTTGGCTCTTACTGGATGATCCCAAGGGGAAAATCTGGAAGATCCGTACCAAAGAAACTGGACACTTCATCGAGGTTGCGAGATCGTGGGACCGCCGCGCCAGTTTTCGGCTGATCGAATGCGATTGTCATTACTTGGCATCGGTCGACTGGGAGGAATAAGCACATTCATCAACCAGTCAGTTTGGTCGGACATCGGAACAGCAACACTGTAATTCGGTGCAACCACTCTCAGGGCGTTCAATGAGTCCAGTGTTTGAGGTGTTGACAAGACGACAGGAAACCCATCGAGACACATCACTACATTTGAGGGGAAGCCCTCATAGCCAACTTCGCCGCGGCAAATTCCAGTAAGTTTGATTTGTGCATTATTGACGTTGAATCCGAGCCCCAGAAGGTCGTACGGAATATCACCACGTTGATCGATCAGGCGATCTTGAAGCCGAATATCGAAACCGCAATTCTGAGTGGCAGCCAGCAGCAGGCTTCGACCCATCTGGCCATTTTTCGCCACAATCGATCCCGAAATGTCACTTCGTTTTGAGTGAGGATCAATGCGACAGCGATCAAATGCAATCGTGGCGGTACCGCTCAGACGATGTGAGTTCTGTTCAAAAATACGATCCAGCGAAATATCATTGAACCTCGATCCACCAAGATCAATCCACCAGTGATTTGTGTCGAACTGCCAGGTCATCGTGCCAGTGTATTCCGCATTCACGCCCAGCTTTTCCATTTCGGGAAGGAAGTCGGCGATTGCGGAGCAGGGCAGGGCAGTGCCGCGCGTGTCCAATGACCATCGAGTAACGGGGTGCTTTCCGCTACGGTCTCGACGAACCGTGATATTGATAGGTGTTTCATAAACTGAGTTGGCAGGAAGGCAGTCCAGTGTCGCCTTGACTTCGTCATCATGCGCAACGATCAAGGCATCCACATCTTTGAAGGTCACTGCCCCTGTGCGACTGTGCAGGGTCATGTCGTTGGCGGATGCTTGGACAGGTATCGATGTCAGATCAGGGCGGCAGAGGAACCGTTGGTGAAGTAGATGCCAGATCCCCTTGAGCTCAGCGGCCTGAACCTCCGGTTGTTGCAACAGAAGCGTTATCCGATCACCTTCCTGAACGTGTTGAATTTCACGGATATGAGCGATCTTGCGAGTTGTTTCTGGCTCGCGGATGGTGACACCGAGCAAGCGGAAATTCGAGGGTGTTGTCCGCTCGAAATCATCGACTTCGATGACCAGGCCCGTCGTGTGTGAAAGCTCCAGTTCCAGTTTTGCCAAGGCTCGGTAGTGGTACCATGGCGTCCACGTCACCAAAATGCACAAACAGGTAAAACAGGTGGGGACCGCGCAGCAGAACACGAACAACAATCTTGCGGTCGTTCGCTGGATTCGTTCGTGCATGGTTCGTCCTGTTGGCCAAACGCCCTCCGACAGGCTACTTGCCTGCAAACGCGGAAGAGTGAGGTCAGTTGGAAGGCAAATTGGCTTTCCTGCGGAGCATGGCGATCTTAGATTCACGAGCGGATTCACCGATAGGTCGGTTCCAAGGTTTGCCGGCGGGTCGTCGTACAAAAACATCCGCGGTTTTTAGCCGGTTTGATGGCAGTGGAAGCCCCAACCCATTTCACCATCTGCGTCTGGAGAAAGCAGTCGAAGTGCAAGTTTTGCACGGTTCCGCCGCTTTTTTTGATCGAGCTGGAGGCACGTTATCGATAGAAGTCACCCTGCGGCAAAGCTTGGCAGCGCATCGCTCGTTTGATTGCTATCAAATGATCGCGATATTTTGTTGCTCCCTTAGCATTACGTGGCGACAAACACGGGCAGCGGTACATTCTTCTTCAGGGCTTTTTACGAAGGCGATACTCCCGTACAAGTGTCGCTTGGCATCCAATTTGTGGGGGCGGTGGACAGGACGGCCGCGCAGACGGACGGCAGCGCAGACGGATGGAATTCCTAGGGAAATGCACTATCACCGAAGGCTCGCTTTTTACTTGTCAGTTGCTTCGAGGGTGAATCTTTGTTGGTGTACGCGATTGGCAGCGATGAAAGTCTGGAGAGGGTAGGGCGTGTGGAATTCCCCAGATGCATTTCCGATCTTGTCACTGACTGAGCTTTTGGTTGTCGGTTACAGATCGACACAGGAAGATAGCCCGATCAGCTTTAGAATGTTTGTGTTATTCGTGCCACCAGTTGATTCACTAATTGAGAGAAACGTACAAATGCTGATTCGGATGAGTGCTTCATGCTGTTTGCCGTTGCTGTTTTGCGGGTTGGCCTTGGGTGAACCGGTTTTTACAGTTCGAGAGAAGATAACGTATTCCAAAGTGGGTGATCGTGAACTGTTGTTGGATGCCTTCATTCCCAATGACGAGGGAGAGTATCCAGCGGTCCTGGTTGTTCATGGTGGAGCATGGCGAAGTGGAAACCGAAAGCAGTTACGGGCTTATGCGACTGCGCTTGCTGAGCGGGGCTTTGTCTGTTTTGCGATTGATTACCGCTTGGCTCCCAAGCACAAGTTCCCGGCCCAGATCGAGGATTGTCGCGCCGCGGTGAAATGGATCCGTGAGAATGCTTCCAAGTACAAAGTGAACCCGGAAAGGCTTGGAGCCATTGGATATTCGGCCGGCGGCCATCTGGTATCGCTATTGGCCACGACTGGACAACCACCCAGCGATGAGAATGGAAATGTTGATACGCGGATTCAGGTAGCGGCCGCTGGTGGGGCTCCAACTGATTTTCGTTGGTTTCCTGATAATGGACGTTGGGCAGAATTTTGGATGGGAGGTGATCTTAGTACCAAAAAGGCAAAATTTCAGGCGGCTTCTTCCGCAGCTTTTGTTGATGCAAGCGATGCACCGCTTTTCTTTTTCAGTGGGTCTGCTGACGAACTGGTCCCGGAAGCCTGGACCAAAGCCTGCTATTTTGAGTTGAAGTCGGCGGGGGTGAAAACTGAGTTTTACAGCATTCCCAATGCAGGCCACATGCAGGCAGCGATGGACCCCACCGCACTAAAAAAAGCTTGCGACTTCTTGGCCTCGGAACTGGTGCTCAACGACAAGGCTGCCCCGGCGGTTGAGGCAGATGCTGCTGGCAGGTCGGAACGATCGCCGGCAGAAAAAAATCTGGAAAGCAGTGATGTAGAAGAGCAGTGATGTAGAAGGGCAGTGATGTAGAAGGGCAGTGATGTAGAAGGGCAGTGATGTAGAAGGGCAGTGATGTAGAAGGGCAGTGA
>PKCN01000127.1 GCA_002862205.1 Planctomycetaceae bacterium
CTCATTCGCCAAATTTCTATCTTCGTGCCATGTCCAATCCGACTTGGTCCAATCCGACTTGAAACGCAGGAGTTGAACCAGATCCCCAGATTCTGCAAAACCAGATTCTGCAAAACCAGATTCATAGCCAACGTGAACCTTGGCGGTTTGAGAAAGGTAAACACCGTCGTGATGCTGGGCACTCAACGTGCCAAACAACGTCACCATCAATAGCACTGGGACTCCGCCCATCGTTCAATCCTTGAATGATGCTTATGAGTCGTGGTTCTAACGAGTGCCCTTTAGCACAACAAACCACGAGGATTTTGCGTGAATGGTAGCGTCTGGTTCAACATCTGGTAAAGAGAGATTTTTTTGCCAGCCGCTGCATGGGCTCAGCACGTAGCGACAAGTCAACCAACGAGGTTCAAGGGGCCAATGCAAGCAATTTGGTGTGCCCCTCAATCAATATTTCACAAGCCACTTGGATCTCCTCGGATTGATTGAAGCGACCGATACCAAACCTCACACTACGTCGAGCCATTGATTCATTGATTCCCAGAGCCGTCAAAACATGGCTGGGAGCAGAATGCGCGGCACTGCACGCCGAGCCACTGCTGAAAGCGATCTCCGGCACTGCTGACATCCATGCCTGCCCCTCAATTGCTGGCAAAGCAAAATTCAGGTTACCCGGCAATCGCCGTGTTTGGTTGAAGTCAGGCCCATTGAGGTGCAGCTCATCGATGCTTGCGTTGAGCGTACCCCAGATCTGATCACGAAGTTGGGCGACCCGTTGATGATGGTCATGCATCCCATCAGTGCAAAGTTGCATGGCGGTTGCCATTCCGATGATTCCTGCCGGATTCATGGTCCCGCTCCGAATCCCGCGTTGCTGTCCCCCTCCCACAATTTGCGGATTCAGTCGAACCCGACGTTTCGAATTCCCAACCATCAGCAATCCAGTCCCCTTGGGACCATACAGCTTGTGCCCTGTGGCACTAAGAAGATCAATATCAGCATCGAGCACATCAACTGGAATGCGTCCTACTGCCTGTGTCGCATCACTATGCAAAAGTGCGCCACGATCATGGCAGATTCGGGCAATTTCTTTCATCGGCGCAATGGCACCGATTTCATTGTTTGCCCACATCACGGAAACAAGCGCCGTGTCGTCATCAATGGCTTCTTCCAACTGCTGCAGGTCCACGATACCAGCATCTGCGGAACCGGTTTGTTGAACCGGTACATGTGTCACTCGAAATCCATTGTTCTGCAAATCCTCAAACACATCCAGAACAGCAGGGTGCTCCGTGCTCACGGTGACGAGGTGTCGACGTTTCTGCCTCGGATGCGTACACATACCACGGATCGCCAGATTATTACTTTCCGTAGCACCACTGGTCATGACCACAGAATCAACGGGAGCATTGAGCAGTTTCGCAATTTGGGCGACTGCTTTTTCCATGGCCTGATTGGACTCTACCCCGAGCGAATGGCTGCTGTGGGGATTGCCGTAGTGTTCTGACAGCCAAGGCACCATCGCATCAACAACTCGCGGGTCGCATCGAGTCGTGGCATGGTTATCAAGATAAATCATTGAGCAGACCTGGTATTGGACGCATTATTGAACGCAGGCAATCTGGAGTTGGCCAACCGGAACATTGCCATACGAAAGATTGGATCTTAAACATCGAGTTCGCGTCCTCCTCAATACAACGCATCAACGGCCAGTTGGGTCCAGGTTTCCAAGCGATCCCAATCAGCACGCAAAGTATCAATACTGACAAATCCTCCCTCAGCCAGATCTGCTTCGTTGCTGGAAACATCTGGACTCTGGAGCACGAAACGATGCACAACGCCCAGATGCACTTTCCCGACATCATTGGATGGATCGTAAATCAATCCTTCGCGTGTTTCGGTGTACGCTGACTCAAGGCACACCTCTTCGGTCAACTCCCGCTGCATTCCGGTCGTGTACGGATCACCGCCGTCTGCTGAATCTTCCTGACTGATGTGACCACCGATTCCAACGCTACGCTTAGCATGCAGTCGAGACTCACCTCCACCGCCTCCGCGTGTATACGCAAACAAGCGGATAACGCCATCACCATCGGTCCACTCAAGTAACACATAGGGAATCAGTTGCTTGTAAGACGGATCCGTCTCCATCGCTCCGCGTGGCTGAAATGACAACTGGTCACTACCCAAAATGGGATCGAGGAATCGATCAACATCTGATTCGAAACCATCGATCACACCGATCTGCTGAATCACGGATTCGGGAATGACTAGAATGTGTTCTTCTGGGACGGACAATGAATTCTCCTTTGAGAGATCGTGTTGCGTATAACCGTCAGGCTTAACTCGTGGGTATCACGACAAATTTGATTCGGCGTGGTCCGAAAGTGCAGAGCAGTGAAGTGAAAACAAATCTCGAAACAACGAATCAGTTATCATTAGCATCGCTGATTTGGTTTCTTCGTTCACCCCCCTAAGTTTTTTTGCCTAAGCTCATCCTGCTTGCATTGAAATGATGGCTACAGCGTGATGAAACGCTTCAATAACGCAGGAACCTTACTCAAGGATAGCAAGAGGGTCGTGAACGGTTCAGGCCACCAGGCATCCATATTGCTGAAAAAACCACGTGGATCGATTCAAATGGAAAAGATTATCTCGAGGCGATCCTTCGTGGGAGCAGGTCAGGCAGCGGTGGCAGGCTTGATGACATCCTGCCTGATACCCTCCGTTCATGGGATCCAGCCAGCGACACGGAAAATTCGCATCGGCCAGATCGGAACACGCCATCCCCATGCTGCGGGGAAGCTTGCCGCCATCCGTGGACTGGACACAATTTTTGAACTCGTTGGTGTGGTTGAAACAGATGCAGAACGGCGTGAGTCGGTATCTGGAAGTGAGGTTTATCGCAACGTTGCTTGGATGAGCCAAAATGATTTACTCAACTGCAATGTCGATGCCATCGCTGTCGAAACACAAGTCTCCCAACTCGTCCCCACTGCGATGCAATGTCTGACGGCAGGCAAACACATTCACTTGGATAAACCAGCAGGAATGTCCATGCCAGCCTGCCGCGCGATGCACCGACAAGCCGATCAAAAAGGGCTGACAATCCAAATGGGCTACATGCTCCGTTACAACCCCGCCTTTGTGCTGTTATTCGATATTGTTCAAAAAGGCTGGCTGGGACGCATCACAGAAGTGACGGCTGAAATGGGGAAATGGGCAAATGATTCTCTGCGTCAGGAGTTGAGTGAATTCTCTGGTGGTGGCATGTTTGAACTTGCCTGCCATGTGATCGACGCGATGGTTACGATTCTGGGACGCCCCGATCAAATCACGGCTCACAATCGTAGCAGTTACCCGAACAAAGATAACTTCCTTGATAATCAACTTGCCGTCTTTGATTACCCAAACGCAATCGCGACCGTCCGCTGCAACCACATTGATCCCTTTGGATTTCCGAGACGCCATTTTCATGTCGTTGGTGAGCAGGGGGCATTTGAAATCAACCCGCTGGAACCACCCAAAGTGCGGGTCGCATTTGACCGGCCTCGGGGGCATTTCAAGAAAGGATTTCAGCAAGTTGAAGTCCCACCATCGAGTGGACGCTACGATGCCGAATTTGAGGACCTTGCGAACGTGATCCAAGGCAAAAAGGAATTGGCATGGAATTCACAACATGATCTGACGGTTCAGGAGTCAGTGCTATTGGCAAGCGGCATGAAGGTCTCCCCGATGCTGTCCCCGACCAAGCCTGCCAGAGATTCAAAGTAAAGCAACGATCGGCAGGAATGGATCATGGAACCGAAAACCGTCGGACATAGCCTGAACACTAAAAGCTCATGGTCATTTCGAGACAAGGTTCGGGCTGTGTATAGGTGCACAAGCTTTCGAACGCGGGTCAGCAAAAAGCTACAATCGGGCTGACAGTACAATTTGGAACCGGAACTGCTTGCGTGTGAGGGCGATATCAGCCCGTCGCACTCGGCGGAATTCGCTTAAGATGCACGTAACCTTTATCAGTCGCAATCCGGCCTCGGCGAGTACGAACGATTAGCTCACTACGAAGCAAAAATGGCTCAACCTCATCCTCAAGCGTATCACCGCTTACATTCATCGTATGAGCAATCGCTTCCAGTCCTGCGGGACCTCCGGCAAAAACACGAATCAGCGTATCAAGATAACCACGGTCCTGTTTATCAAGCCCGAGGACATCGATCCCAATCATGTCGAGTGCTGCTGTCGCAACGGAGTCACTGACTTTTCCATTTGCTTTGCTCTGGGCGTAGTCACGCACCCAAAGCAAGCGATTGTTTGCTAAACGCGGCGTGCTTCTGCTTCGTGCTGCGATGACACTGGCCGATGCATCATCGACCGGAATCTCAAGTTTCACCGAATTACGTCGAACGATCTCGCAGAGTTCCGGCTGATTGTACCAGCCAAGATGTTCACGAATCTGAAAACGATCTCTTAACGGAGCACTCAGCATGCCAGCCCGAGTGGTTGCACCGATCAGGGTGAAAGGCCGCAATTCATAATTCAGAGTCCGCGCACTGACTCCTTCACCCAGGACGATATCAATTCTGTAATCTTCCATGGCAGTGTAGAGGTATTCCTCGACCGCCTTGGGGACACGGTGAATTTCATCAATGAACAGGACACTTCCCTCCGACAGATTCGTGAGATAGGGAAGCAAATCCTTGGGTGCTTTGAGTCCCGCACCGTTAGCCATCTGGACGACCGTTTCCATTTCCGCTGGAATCACGGTTGCGAAAGTAGTCTTCCCCAGTCCGGGTGGACCGTCAAACAAGATATGTCCCAGAGGCTCGCCTCTTTGGCGGGCTGCCTCAATCGCAATTTTGAGTCTCTCGATCACATCACGCTGGCCGACCATTTCGTCCATGCGTTTGGGTCGTAGAGAGCCATCCTGCTCTCGAGGCAGGGGAGCCTCGGAGGTCTCAGGATCAGATTGTTGGTAAACTGCTTCTCGTGCCATCGATGACTCACTCCGTTGGTTGCGGACTCCCTAGTTTTAGCGGTTTCTTGCAGCGATGCGAACCGCAAATGCACCTAAATGAATGGATCTATGACGAACCCAGCTGACCAGCAAGTCGCTCACTGGCATGGTTTTACGCAAATGGCTGACCACGATCCGCTGGTCATCGAAAGCGGCGAAGGCTGCTGGCTCACGACCAAGGATGGCCAAAAACTCTTTGATGGGGTTTCTAGTTTATGGTGCAACGTGCACGGACACCGGCATGCAAAACTGGATTCTGCCATCCAGAACCAACTCAACCGCGTGGCACATGTCACCACTTTGGGTATGTCATGCCAAACAACCGACGATCTAGCGAAACGCTTGACTGAACTGACCCCAGGCGATCTGGGGCATGTATTCTTTAGCAGCGATGGCTCCTCTGCTGTCGAAGCAGCACTGAAAATGTCTTTTCAATACTGGCAGCAGCTTGAAACCCCAAGACCCAACAAGACGAGATTTCTGGCGCTCGGGTCGGCCTACCATGGCGATACAACCGGTGCGGTATCGCTTGGCGGTATCAAATATTTTCACCAGCTTTTCGCGCCAATTCTGTTTTCGCCATTACGTGGTCCAATTCCCTGCAGCTACCGGGTACCTCACGAAATCAACGAAACACCACTTGAACACTACACCAACGAAATCAGAGTTTTGCTGGAAGAGCACCACGATGAGCTGGCTGCGATTGTGATGGAGCCATTGGTTCAGGGAGCAGCAGGCATGATCACCCACCCACCCGGTCTGCTGCGCAATATTCGGGAACTGTGTGACCGCTACGAAGTGCTCTTGATTTGCGATGAAGTAGCAACCGGATTTGGTCGTACCGGCAAGATGTTTGCCTGCGAACATGAGTCAGTGACTCCGGACATCCTCTGCCTCGGCAAAGGTCTCACTGGCGGCTATCTCCCCATGGCTGCAACCGTGGCTCGCCCACATATTTTCAACGCATTTTTGGCACCCGCGACTGATTCCCGGCAATTTTTCCATGGTCACACATTCGGCGGCAACCCGCTGGCTGCGGCGGCGGCAATGGCTTCACTCGATTTGCTGACAAAACCATCATTTCTCGAAACGGTTGCAACCAAGGGCGAGTATCTGAGAAACCGCATTTCCGGGATCCTTTCAGACCACCCTCATGTCGGTGACATCCGCGGCCGGTGTATGATGGTGGGGATTGAATTGGTGGCTGACCGATCATCACGCCAACCGTTTTCAAGCAAGTTTCAGCTGGGTCGAGCGGTATGCCGTCGAACAGTACAGAATGGTGTCTGGATTCGCCCCTTGGGTGATGTCATCATCCTGATGCCTCCACTCATTGCCACGGAATCTGAACTGGACATGCTTGCGACCGTCGTAGCAGAATCAATCAACGCAGAAACGATGGTCCTGGTCGAACAAGCCACTGAAATCTCATCTGATGCATGAAGAACTCACCATGAATGATCCAAGCGAAACGAGTGACAACCCCAAAGTCGATGTAACTGATCCAGCGATTGTCGCTGAGTACGAACCCTACCTTCGGATGCTCGCACGGATTCAGCTGCGCCGGGCTTTTCAAGCCAAGGTGGGGGCCAGCGACATGGTCCAACAAGCCATGCTTCAAGCTGTACAAGGATTCGATGGGTTCCGAGGTTCGACGGAGGCAGAATTAAGAGGGTGGCTGCGTCAGATATTAGCTCATCATATCTGCCACTTGGACCGCGACATGCACCGCGACAAAAGAGATGTCCGCCGAGAGCAATCGATGGAACAAAAACTTGCACACTCTTCTCTGCGACTTGAAGGATTGCTGGCAGGAAAATCACCCACACCCAGCCAAAATGTGGTGCTCGGAGAAAATGTCATCCAGATGGCCGAAGCGGTGGAGAACCTTCCCGAGTCACAACGAGAAGCCATTCGCCTTCACTACCTTGAAGGCCTGAAATTGTCTGAGGTTGCGGAAATCACTGGTAAATCGAGCGGTGCGGTCGCCGGCCTCTTACACCGAGGCATGAAGACCCTGCGGCAGCAATTAGCGGATCGCTAAACCGGAAGGAAGAAGGCTGACGCTTACCAAGCCCGGAGGCACACTACGTCTATCGGCCAGATTCGTATATCTTCTCGGGCATTCCTGTTCCCCCGAAGATCGGTAAGCTTCCCATGATTCGAACACGTTTTGCCCCCAGCCCCACTGGTTACCTTCACATCGGTGGTGTCCGTTCTGCTCTCTTCAACTGGCTGCTTGCAAAGCAGAGTGGTGGGCAATTCATCTTGCGAATTGATGACACCGATGCTGGCCGCAACGTCAGCGAAGCGCTGCAGCCGATTCTAGATGGATTCCGATGGCTTGGAATGGATTGGGATGAGGGGCCAGAGGTGGATGGCCCACACGCACCGTACTACCAATCAAAGCGTTCGGAATGCTATCAGGAAGCCGCCGAAAAATTACTTGCCAGCGGCCATGCCTACCGCGACTATGCAACTCCTGATGAATTGAAAGCAGAGCGTGATGCCGCCGAAAAGAAGGGGGAGAGATTCTTTTACAATCGGCAGTGGATGGCAGAAACAGATGAACAGGCGGCAGCGTTCGAAGCGGAGGGTCGCCCCCGTACTCTGCGACTGAAGATGCCGCGAGAAGGAACATGTACGATCAATGACTTGGTACGCGGGGAAGTCCAGTTTGAATGGGCTCAGGAACAGGACACCGTCATTCAACGCCCCGATGGCAGTTGCCTCTACCACCTCGCCAGCGTCATCGACGATCACGATTTTGAAATCACACATGTTGTGCGGGCAGAGGAACATCTGCCTAATACTCCACGCCAAATTTTCATTTTGGAGTCACTTGGCTATGAGCGGCCACAATATGCACACCTGCCGTACGTTGCTGAACCCGGTGGATCAGCAAAACTGAGCAAACGAAAATTGGCAAAGTACGAGAACAACAAGGACTTTGCACAATTACTGGCAAGGGGCAGGAAGATCGCTCAACGCTGCAATATTCCAGTGGAAGCTGATACGTTCAATCCGGTCATCATCGACTTCTACCGCGAGATTGGTTTCGAACCCGAAGCCATTCTCAACTATCTGCTTCTACTGGGCTGGTCGCTTGATGGTGAAACAGAAAAGTTTACCGTTGATGAGATGGTCAAACTGTTCACCATTGACAGAGTCAACAAAGCACCAGCTTCGTTCGATCCGAAAAAGCTGATTGCTTTCCAAGGTGACGCCTTCGCACAATTACCATTGGCGACGCGTATTGAACGCACGAAACCTTTCGCCGACCGTGCCGGCTTGCTGGGAACACCGGAAGCTGATGAGAAACTTGCCAAGGTCGTCCAGGGAGCCGATGATCGGCTGAAAATGGCTGGTGACATTCTCGATTTTGACTACTTTTTTGTCGACCAATTCGTCTTCAACGACAAAGCATTCAACAAACGAATCTGCAAGCCACAGAACGCTCGTCCCCTACTGCTTCAACTCCGCAGTCATCTGGAACAAGTTGACTTCCTTGAAGCCGAGCAACTTGAGCAGCAAATCGGGCAATTCTGTACAGATACCGAAATCGAGCTGAAAGACATCATTCATGCGATTCGGGTCGCCACGACGGGTCAGGCAGGCGGATTCGGCATGTTTGATACCTTGGCGATCCTAGGCAAGGAGAAAGTGCTGGGTAGAATCGATGCTGCTCTGGAGCGAGCCGCGACAATCTGCACCGATTCCTGAAAAGGTCACTGTGACTACAATAGGTGGAGATTACCGACCGACGCTCCTTTCAAGAATTTTCATGCTGTTGCTCCATTCAACAAAACGTCTTGGGTTGCTCGCCGCATCGAGCCTGACTGCATTCATTCTCGGTTGTTCCACAAAAGTTGAGCACCCTGTCGTGTTTGAGCCAAATTTGGTTCACACAATGAAATATCAGATCCAGAAAGACATCCCGATGGATGATGCGTCGAAAGATTCGACGTGGGTGGTCGACACCATGTTTGGCAGTCCTGACGCTCCCACTTTGCCGACCGTCATAACCAAAGACGAGGATCTGGCAAGCATTGTCAGCATGGATCATTTGAAACACGCATCTGGCCCGACAACGGAACAGGGTCGAGGCCTATTCCGTGCGCTCTGCGCTACTTGCCATGGGGTCACGGGAAATGGTCGAGGCAAAGATGCCTCTGCACAAATGCCATATCCGCGCGACTATCGCATGGGGATTTTCAAGTTCAAATCGACGCCGAGAGGTGAGAAGCCGACCAAACAGGATCTGGCCCGGCTGATTCGTGATGGTATTTCAGGCACCAACATGCTCTCCGCAGAAAAGCTGTTAGAAACAGAAAACTTTCGCCGCAAGCAAAACAACGAACCGCCCTTAACAATCAGCAAGATCACCGATGAGGACATTCGAGCTCTTGTTGATTACGTCATGTACCTGTCGCTCAGGGGTGAGCACGAACGCACGCAAATAGACGAAGGAATTTTCACGCAGATTTTAGAGGGTGGCGAAAGACTCATCAATTCGGACTTTGGCAGTCGTGTCGTGTCGGATGAAAACTTCCGGACAATGCTTGAGGAAGACGCCGACAAAGAAGACGAGGATTTGACCGACGAAATGCAGTCCAACTTGAAACAGTACGAGCAATATCAGGACGAATGGGAATTTGCCGAAGATTACGCTGCGGATATCGCCGAAGATTGGCTAGAGGGACCGGAAGCGGCCCTGGAAGTTCCAGATCCACCAGCAAGTTTTCCTTTGGCAGAAACGAGCGATGATGTTGCCCGCTTGGAAAGCGGTCCTCAAGCTGATGAATTCGCAGCATCTGTTAAACGTGGGCAAGAGCTGTTTGTAGGAAAAATCGCTTCTTGTAGCAAATGCCATGGAGAAAAGGGCCTGGGTAATGGCCAAACCACCGACTACGACGACTGGACAAAGGACTGGACAACACGTGTCGATCTGAAACCAGAGAATCGTGAGGATTTGATTCCCTTGATAGCGCGTGGGGCTCTCCCACCAGTGAACATCATTCCGCGAAACTTTGCTGAAGGAGTGTTTCGCGGAGGGGCAACTTCCAAGGACCTGTACCGTCGAATTACTCAGGGAATCGACGGAACTCCGATGCCGGCGGCAACCTTCGTCGATGGACAATTTGACCCCAAAGATGTGTGGCACCTGGTCAACTTCATAAGATCCCTGGAAAAATCTGATTCCTCAGCCAAATCTTCCTCATCTGGCGATTCAGCAGAGTCCTCTGTCGCGGCACCATGACCCCTGCCTGCCTCGGCCCAAATCGAGGTCACTACGAAGTTTCCCCCCGATTCGGTACCCTACCCACCGCGGCATCTGTCATTTCGCTGAATTCGCCGCCATCGGTCGTCTGCTAACTCAATCGTGTGTTACTGGGCATTGGTGATCATTTGCCGCCAACAGCGGGCGTCTCAGGAGCGATTGAAATGAGCGAAACAAACGAAAAACGGGAATCAAAGAACTTCATCGAACAGGCAATTGAGGCTGACTTGGCCTCTGGGCGCTTCGCGAATGTTCAAACCCGATTTCCCCCCGAGCCGAATGGCTATCTTCATATCGGGCATGCGAAGAGCATATGCCTCAATTTTGGACTCGCAGAAAAAAATGGGGGCACCTGCAATCTGCGATTCGACGACACCAATCCTGCCAAGGAGGAAACCGAATACGTCGAGTCAATCATGGAAGACATTCGATGGTTGGGCTTTGAGTGGGATAGTTTGCACTTTGCCAGTGACTACTTTGAACAACTCTACGCTTGGGCCGAAAAACTGATTGAGTCAGGTGACGCCTACGTCTGCGATCTTTCAAGTGAAGAAACGCGTGAGTACCGGGGTACCCTGACCACTCCTGGGAAAAACAGCCCATTTCGTGATCGAAGTGTCCCAGAAAATCTGGATTTGTTTCGTCGTATGCGTGGCGGAGAATTCGAGGATGGCAGTAAGTCATTACGTGCCAAGATCGATATGACTTCGCCCAATATCAATCTCCGCGATCCCGTGATGTACCGTATTCTGCGTGCGACGCATCATCGCACCGGTGACAAGTGGTGCATCTACCCGACCTACGACTGGACGCATGGGCAAAGTGATTCGATCGAAGGAATCACTTTCTCGATTTGCACGCTTGAATTTGAAAATCACCGCCCCCTGTATGATTGGTTCTGTGAGAAGTTGGTCATTCATCACCCTCGACAGATTGAGTTTGCCAAACTGAAACTCAGCACCCTGATGATTGGCAAACGCTTCATGCTGAAACTGGTAAAGGAAGGCTACGTCGATGGTTGGGATGACCCACGAATGCCCACACTCTCAGGGTATCGTCGTCGAGGCTACACTCCTGAATCAATTCGCAACTTCTGCTCAGATGTGGGTGTTGCCAAGTTCAACAGTACCATCGACATCATTCGGCTTGAGAGCTCTGTTCGTGAACACCTCAACCGTGTGACACCGCGAAGGATGGCAGTGCTTGACCCTGTCAAGTTGACCATCACCAATTGGCCAGAAGGGCACGTTGAAGTCAATGAAGCCGTCAACAACCCGGGAGAACCTGACGAGGGAAAACGCGAGATCCCGATGTCCGGAAACTTGCTCATCGAAAGAGAAGATTTTCGCGAAGAGGCTCCGCGAAAGTTCTTTCGTTT
The DNA here is from genome assembly GCA_002862205.1 of Planctomycetaceae bacterium. Taxonomy (GTDB): domain Bacteria; phylum Planctomycetota; class Planctomycetia; order Pirellulales; family Pirellulaceae; genus Rubripirellula. The sequence continues at coordinate 11,674 of PKCN01000127.1, forward strand.
GAAAAAGGGAGGCGCTGTTCGATTGCGGGCTGGCTTCATTGTCGACTGCCACGATGTAGTGAAAGACGATGAGGGTAATGTCCTCGAAATCCTTTGCACCTACGACCCCGAAACGAAGAGTGGTGCTGATACGTCTGGCCGCAAAGTCAAAGGCACCATTCACTGGGTGAGTGCGGAACATGCCAAGACATTTGAGGTGCGTTTATATGATCGACTGTTCACATGCGAAAACCCTGCTGCTCCTGACGAAGGCAAAACGTTCCTCGATTATCTGAATAGTGAATCGCTCAAAGTGATTACAGGGTTTGGCGAACCTTGCCTTGGCGATCACGCGGTCGGGGACCGAGTCCAATTTGAACGCCTGGGCTACTTTGTCGTTGACAAAGACAGTGAACCAAACGGCAAGCAGGTATTCAACCGAATCGTCACTCTTCGTGATACGTGGGGAAAAATGGAAGCCAAAGGAAAAGCCAATTGACACTGTCTCCGATCACTCAGCGTGAACGGACAGCAACTTGGTTTTGATCACGCGAGGCTGATTCACTTGGGCTCAGGCGTCAACTGGATTCCACAAGTCACGAAAAGTCGTTTGGATGCCGAGTCGTTATTCTCCAACTGTGCAATCCGTTGCTGATTGATCATTTGCAGGACATTCCGTGCTTCAGCCTCGCCCAGCATCGAACCTGCGCGTCCGTAGGCGACCTGAATCCCTCGCCATCCAAGCGCTTCCAAAGGTCGCTGCAACCTTTCCAACAGATCGACCAGGACACTGATCTGCCGAACATCCCGCCGCGGATTACTGGCCATCTTTTCACCGAGCATCACGGTTTGCTCAATCAAATCTGCCCTTTCTCCAGCAACCTTAGCCTGCTCGGATTTACCCATCTCGTTCAATGCATCCGCGAGCATCCTGTACGCTCGAAGATCAGTCTCATCACGGCTCACCGCCCGAACAAAACTCTGGACAGCTGCCGGAAACTCTGCCTTATGCAACTGGTAAACACCTAGTGCAAACCAATAATCCGAGTACTGTTCAACGCCTACCGGAGCACCGTCTATCCAATCATGCAGTCGATCAAACTGTTTCAAAAGCGCCAGCAACCGGCCCTGCAATGCATATTCAGCTGGCCCAAGAACAACTGCCGTTTGATCCACAGCATGCTTAAAAATTTCATCAGCAGCAGCGAGCTCACCCATACTGATTGCGTGTCGCACAGTACCTTGCAGACCAATCGGATCAAAAGCATCACTCACTGCGTCACCCGGCAAAGGACAAGACAACAACAATAAGGATCGCAGATCCATCTCTTCCACATTACCCACGCGACATAGACGCCGCAAAAACACGTCAGCCTCCGCACGGCGGCCCTGCCGCATCAATAGACGGGACAGTAAACGATCGATCAGACTCGTCTCATCGACTAAACTGAGCAAGGTTCGATAACGTTCCTCAGCCGCTTGCCAATCACCTTGAAAAACCAGCCACTCTGCAGTCTGACCAAGAACAGCTAGTTTCGCATCAGGAAATTCCATCGCTAAATCGTCAAGCATTTTCACTGCCTGCCGAAAACGGTGCTTCTCTGCAAACACTCGAGCCATGAGAAAAATTGTCTGTGGATTTTCGCCGTCAAGTCGCTTCAAATCCCTGACCAGTTCAAATGCTTCAACCAGGTCCCCTGAGTCCAAAGCATTGATTGCGTCTTCCTGTAACCTGTCAGGATCACTGACCTCGGAGTCCGCTTTGGTAATGGAATCGTTTTCTGGGGTTTCTGTCAGGATCGGTGAGGATTTACCGTCCAATTCCTCGCCTACCACCGCTCCACTTTTACCAGAGGCAGATGCACTGATATGCACGGGTACATCCGCAAGTGCTACCTGCGATGATTTCTGTTTCGCGTCCTCCTTGATAGGATCTTTGTCTGCGTTAATTTCGCTACGACAACCGCAGATCAAAGTAAGCGACGCCAGTGCCATCATCGAACAGAGCAGGGCAGGGGAGGGCATTGTCGATTTATCCTTCTGGCACAGACGCCGATTTCACTCAGCACACAATTTCTCTGGTCAATCCTCAGGATGAACCCGAATCCAATGGTCATGAAAACCGGTTCCAAGACTCTCAAAGTCGTACTTTGGCATATGACACTTGATGCAACCATCAGACGGTGATACGGGACAGGAGCGATGGGAATCCGTTTCCACCTGGTGACACTGGATACAATTCGCCACGTGCTCAGATTCACTTACAGCACCGATCGTCTTGTGTGGATTGTGACAGGTGGTGCATCGTAACGCACCCTCCGACTCGATAAAGCATTGACTGCGGAGCAAACCAACGGGCTGAAAACGAGCCAGTTTATCGGGATACTCACGCAACTCTTTCAGCGTAATCGCCTCGGGAAGTCGGTGACAATCACCACACAACTGGATTTCCGACTCGCTATCCCATTTTTTCGAACCCACAGAAAAGGGAGGCGGCTCCTTCATCGCCCTGGCTTGTCGCACGTGTTCGGCACCTGGGCCGTGGCATTTCTCGCAATTCACATTGGCGGTCAAACCCACAATTTCCTGATCGATAACCGTTCCTGTCGTCGTATGGCAATAAATACACTTTTGCATCACGTTATCCACATGCTTCATCCCGAATCTCTCCAGTTCCGTTTCGGGAACCACCAAGGGTTGGCCGGGAGTCGGCCCCAGACGATCTCGGTCGCGAAACCAGGTTCCACGGTGCTCATAAGCGACAGTCCCCTTTTCAGAGTCCTTTGCCAAGGACAACAACGTGATCGCGTTGTGCCCGGAACCCAATGCGTATTGCAACGGAAACGCTTCCTCTACCTCGCCTGGAATCCGCACGGCAAGGCCGTCTTCATCCCGAAAGTATTCATACCGACCATACGGCTCGCCATACTCATATTCACGACCGGCGAATTTGGAAGCGATCTTTTCTTCTGATGCCATCGCAAACGTGTGTGCGTGCCCATGCATCCCGTGCAGTTCATAATTTTCTACATGACACTCGCGGCACACTTCACGTCCGACATACCCATTCCCATTTTGAGCATTGTGTTCAGTCACTGTACTGCCAAAGGCCGTCTCAGGCAGTGCCGATTGGGTTCTGGACTCCTGAGCCACCAGCGCGGTACGTGAGGATTCGCTACGAAAAACCAGCAACGCAAGGGCGGCGAGCGGCATCAGGAAAACGAATCCTCTTTTCAACGCAATCTCCCATCTCAGGTTTCGCACCCGTCATTTCCGTGTCGTTAACCATCACTTATCAGGAAACCGGCGATCCGCAGACAACGCAACGTCCACCAAGCGGCACTTTGACAAGGTGGAATGATAAGCCAAAACCGCGATAACCATCTTGCTCAAGGCCATCTGTTTCCTGCCCAAACGCACGCATGCAGTTTGGGCACAACAAGGTATCGGCCCTTTCATTATACAAGGTCCCCTCATTCATGGCTCAACTTGCCCGAGAGAGGGAAAATTCCTGCAGTTCTATTGATCGTCCGCCATCGTAGTGACAACACACTCAATGCAAACTCACCCCAAAGGAATCACCTGATTCAGACCTGATTAGCCAATCCACCTGACGAGGAGTGTCTAATCTGCTTTTTCGAGCAAGAGATACAATTCAGTTTGCCCTTCGACCATCAATTACCGTTGATGGGCTGTGACATCATTCCAGACCTGCCGTTTTCCACTCGGCCAATGAATCACCACCTCATCCAACATCCCTGCATTACCCAACCAAAAAATATCACCTGTTCGTTTTGCCAGAGAAATCCATCTCCGGCATTCAACCACTCCGTAAGCTCAAAATCTCCTTTCCTCACAACTACCCAACTACCAATCGCATCACGCTCACTGGCAACACCCACAATCTCAAGTTGAAACCAATGCTGCACTATCGGTTCGATTGAGCAACAGGGCCGATGACTCGCCAACGTGCGTCACCACAACATGCTGTTTTCCATCATGATCAAAGTTTGATTTTGCAAGTGCTCTGCCCACATGATCACGTGTCCAATGACCGGAAGTACCAGCAACTTCCATCAACTCAACGCGGTCTCCAGCATTCTGAAATAACTGTGCCGGCTGTAAAATGGGGCATTCAAGTCGATAGCTTTTTCGATATGACCGTTGGCAACCACAAGATCCAAGGTGCCATTGTTGCGGTAATTGAGGGTCTGAGGCCCCAAACCAGGTACTGGGGCGTGAGAGTGCAAATTGCGAGTTTCGATCTCGAAAAAAACCTTGCTGATTGACAAAGAGAGTGACACTTTCGTTTCGAAAATTGGTGACACGAAATTCAAGCATTCCATTGCCATTCAAATCACCAACTGCGACTCCCGTGAAAGCAGTGCTCCTACCATTGAATCCATGACCACATCCACGCATCATCGCGTTATCCAACCATTGCTGATCCTCTGATCGATAATTCCACAGCTGATTTGGATACAGATCGTTGGCTACAAATATTTGGTTGCCGGCATCTTCAACAAAACGTCCAACCACACCCCCCAGTCCTGCACAAGTTGCCTCAGGCGGCGCGGCGACATTCTTTAACTCACCTGAGTCAATACCACCATACTCCGAACTGTTCGCCAGCGTTCCCTGAGAATTCGTTTCGTCAGAATCAGACACTGCCACCGGCTGACACCCGAGCGTTAAGACAGACAGGCAGCCTAAAATCGCCAGCAAACGGGACCCATATCGGTGAAAACGTGGCAACATTGAATCACAGCTATCATCGGCAGGCGTCATTGTTCGCGTTCCTGCAATCAATGGAGTGGCACAACGAAACCTTTGCGAGACCTCCTACCCTCATGCCTGCCGCCGCGTTGACGCGCCAACACGCTGAGTACCTTTTGCTCATTCACTATCTTGTATCCATCGAACCGTAATACGGTTCACGAACAAAGCCTTAAAAGACGAATCAGTTTGTCTTTTCCGCTTGCTGCAAGTTTTTACGTCAGCATCGGTCCCTACAGCAAAATATCCGGAGGGGGAAACAACTGGAAATCACAATCACTTAGCGAAAGTCAAAAAAGTTAGTCGACGCACCTGCAGCAACCTGCTTTCAATGGGAATATCATCACAGGCCCGCGCACAAAAAAACCTCGCCCGTGTTGCGGGCGAGGTTTTCGTTATGTTTCGATTCAGCCGAACTTACTGGTTGAGCTGTTC
>PKCN01000423.1 GCA_002862205.1 Planctomycetaceae bacterium
GTCAATGTTTCCTCGTCACGGCGTTCTTTGGCCGTGAGCAGCATCGCAGCAAGCGGTTCAGCCGTTCCAAGTGGAATGTCACCCACGGCGGTTGTTGCACTGATTCGGAAACGCCCCAAAGTATGTTTGGCGGCATTGTGAAACTGATGGAGTTTGAATGTCAAAATCGTGTCACCATCGGTTTGAAGTGGCTTTTCGAGTTTGAAGGTCGCCCAATGGAATGTTCCCATGGCTGGCGAGATTGCCCACCCCAGCTGATCGTTGGTTTTTCCATCGAACACCTGATTGATGTTGAAACTGGGCTGCGTGAAGTCCGCACGGCCACTGGCAATCTTTACTTTGCTCGATTTATCCGGGGTCTTGTTGGAAGCTGAAAGCACCTCCAACTCCGTTACCACAAAGTTTCCATTGTCGGCAAGTCCTGGGCCTTTGGATGGGAGTTTCGGATCACTGAGAGCCTCCAGCCGCAAACCCGTAATATTGTTGAGAGAGGTTCGCATGTTGACGGTGTACACCGTCTTTTCGGCGCTACCACTTACCACAACCGATCTGTCTGGCTGGGGCGTCAGAACTGCTTTGTTGGTCGAACTTCCGGAGTTGTATGCGAGGGGATGCCATTCAATGGCTTTGAGCTGATCAGCTGCCATCTTATCAATCTTGGTAGCGGTCTTCTCCTTTTCTTTTTTCAATATCGCTTCTGCAGCATCGATGCGATCCTGACGTGCTTTGGCAAGCTTTTCCCGCTCGGGTTTCATCTCTTCAGTTCGGGCGATGATCTTTTGCCCAATGTCTGCGAGTTTTTGTTTTCTTTCTACTTCCAGCTTGTTGAAGCGTTGCTGCCACGTTGATTCAGCACTGGCGAGCTGACCAAGTAGTTCTTGATGGCTTTCTTTGATGATATCTTTCATTGCCGCGAATGCTTGGAGTTCAGACTCCTTTGGAAAGCGGGCGAGAGCCCGAATGAAAATCTCTTCGGCCAGGTCGTTGTCGTCCGGATGTTCCGAAACGATTTGTTCAAGAATGTTTTTGGGATCAGCGATGGCGGAACCGACTGTCGGACCGCTTACAAGGGCCATGACGGGGCCAAGTTGCAGATCCGAACTTCGTTCACATTCACATGCGCTTTCACGTGCTGGGCGTCCAAGATTCTGCAGGAAGCCGTCTGCGAGTTTGACACCGGAGTCTGTAATGGCCGTGGCTCGTGTGCCTTTTGGCATGCCTGGAATGTTGCTGACGGCGCCAGTCAACTGATGCACGGCGTCAAAAATCACTTCGGCCGGCAGCCGGCGTGGTAAAGCGTGCGAGTAATTGACCGAATCGTCCTGGTTCAAAGGATTCGTCTTGATGCTCAGTTGATAAGTTCGACTGTTGCAAATTTGGCGATGCATTTGCGCCACATCGAAACCAGATTCTACAAATGATTTTGTCAAATGATTGAGCAGGTCTGGATTCGTTGCTGGGTTGCCAGCACGAATGTCATCGATGGGTTCAATCAAGCCCACGCCGAGCAGGTAGCCCCACAGACGATTGACATAGCTGCGTGCGAAGTAGGGGTTGTCGCGATCCGTGATCCATGCTGCGAGTTGTTGGCGTCGAGTCGCTCCATCAGTGATGTCGTGCGGTACCTCGAAAGGAAATTTGGGCGGGACAACTGCGCTGGTTTTCGGATGTTTCACATCGCCCTGTTTACGATCGACAACCTTCTCAAAAAGAGGTTTCGCACCTTCCACTGCGGTGCCCCCAATCTTCTTTTTTCCAGATGCCGGGTCATTCTCAAGACCGACCTGCGCGAAGAAAGCGGACATTTGGTAATACTGGTCCTGTGTCCATCGCTCAAATGGATGGTCATGGCACTTGTTGCAATTGAAACGGATTCCCAGAAACAGATGGGTCGTATTTTCCATCGTGTTTTCAGGCGTCCGCAGGACCTTGTAATAGGAGGCGGGCGGGTTGTCATTGTTCGAACCAGTTGCCGTCAGTACTTGTTCGGCAAAGGCATCGTACGGTCGGTTTTCAGCGATGGCCGTTCGTATCCACTGGCGGAATTTGGTGCTGCCTTCGACACCCAGAAACTTACGATTGACCTGCAGCAGATCTGCCCACTTGTTGGTCCAGTAGTCAATGTAGGGATCGCTGCCAATCAGTGCATCAATGACAGTCGCCCGTTTCTGACGTGTCGGTGTCTCATCAGCGAGGAATGCACGCACCTGCTCGCTACTTGGCGGTAGACCTGTCAGATCAAGATAAACTCTGCGTAGAAAGGTTGAGTCGTCGCACACATTGCTGGGGATTACTTTTACCCTCTGCCACTTGTCCGCGACCAGTTTGTCAATTTCAGTCCATTGTTCCACTGCGACTTCGGTGTAACCGTCACGCTCGCCCATCACGGTGAGTGTGCTCGCAGCGTAGGCGCCCTCGTAACGAGCCAAAATCGCCGCCTCGCCCCTCCGTATTGCCGACAGCAGTCCGCTTTTGGCGACACTTGCCGTTTCTGTGTTTCCACTTTCGATGAAGGCTTCCTGAGTCACATCGCGTTGGTCACCATTCGCGTAATGGGCGACCACCCTTACCTGTTGTTGAGCGTCAGTACGCTGTACCACAGGATTGGCGGGGAAAATCTCGATTCTGGCGACGCGAGGTGATTCGAGGTCCAATTTGCTGCCATCAGCGATCCATCGTTGCAATACCGTGTGGTAGGGGTCTCCCTTCGTCATCAGCACACCACCCTGGTGTGGGGACAAGCCGAGCGGTTTACGCAGCATCAGTGATTCGTCAGGTGAAGCCGGGTTGATTCGGCGAGCTGCAAGATCGTCGGTAAGCGCACGGAGGTCATAGACGGGATCGTAACCACGTAGCGAAAGCTTAAAACCATTCTTGCCCTTTTGGGCCCCGTGGCATGTCCCCTGATTGCAACCCAGTCGACTAAGGATAGGACCCACATCCCGGATGAAATCAACTGCCCCATGATTGGGATCGTCAGCTTTCTCCGAAGTAACGCCGCTTGCAGTCATGCTGATTTTGGATGTGATGTCACCATAAGTGACCGAAACGCTTCCCGTCCCGTTTTGAGTTGAACGTATGACACCGGTGGATGTCAGGGTCGCCCATGAGGGCACCGTGATATTCGCAATGCGTGTGATGTCACGTGTGGTGTTGTCGCTCATGACAGCAGTGACGACTAATTGGGTGTAGTCGTATGGTGAACCCATTTGGATCTGGCTCGGATTGATCAGTACTTTGGCAACATTGCCTTCAGCGGCCAAGGTTGTCGTTGTCGTCTTTTCTTGTTGCGAGAGTTTTTGTTGCCATGCCTTGGCATCAAAGCGTGTTGTCGCCAATTTGGTGTTGTCGGCCACATCCGAGACATCAAATGTGCCAGTCAGTTTTCCTTCCGCATCAAGGCGACGGATTTTTCCATCGGCAGCGGCAATCAGCAAAGCATGGTCCTTTCCAAACGAAATGGAGAAAACCGCCGCATCATCGATCGAGAATTTGCTGACCTCTGTGATTTTCGAGTTGAGGTGGTTTTCGAGTTGCTTCTTTTCTTCCGGCTTGCGATCAGCTACGCGTTTTGCCTGTATCTTCTTCAGCTCTGGTGATATCTCGCTCGAGAAATCATATTTCCAGACACGAATTTCACTTTTGCCATCCAAAGTTGCTGCTGCCGCCAAACGCATTGCGTCCGGACTGATAGCGACACTTGAAATGCGTCCTGGTAGCGTCGGGAATTTACGAACCAGATTCGCGTCATCACCAATCTTGCGAGCGGTCTGACGAAAGACGCGGTATACCTTTGCGATGCCATCTGCGCCACCCACGAAAATTTCGTTTCGCTGGGGATGAGCTTTCACGCTGCTGAGTCCACCAGAAAGTGCGCCCGGAGTGATTGAAGTGATGTTGTCGATGAAGCGTTCAGTCGCGACCTCAGTAAGTTTGCAGGACATGTCTCGCGCTACCGAGATGACATGTTTGCCATCCGGGGTGAACGCTGTATCACGTACCCAGTCATTGTGTGCACCCTGAAATAGAATCTGCTCACCGGAAGCTGTGTCGATGGCCCGAACAACGTTATCCGTGGCTCCAAAGGCAAGATTTTTGCCATCGGGAGACCAGCTGGCCCCGCAAAGTGAATCGTAGGTAACTGACCGTGAAAGTGTCAGTTCACTCGTGTCCATGTCCCATATTTGTACCTCGCCGCGTACCGCGGGAGTGCCGCCAACAGCAGCCAGACGCTTACCATCAGGCGAGAATCTTATCGTGTTGATTCTTGGGCTCATGCCCACCAGCCGTGAAAGCCGTTCACCTGTGTCTGCATTCAGGATGAGCACTTCGTGAAAACCTGCTACCGCAATCTTGCTGCCATCAGGTGAAACATCAATCGATGCGAGGGATGGCTGGCCGATGTATACCGGCAGATTATCGGCGGTGAATTTGGGGCCCTGCTCGCTGTTTGAATCATTCTTCGCTCCTTGGAGAATCCATTTGCGAATCGTTTCCCGTTCGATGTCATTGAGCGGTTTGAAAGGTTCGTCAGGCATCTCCGCGTGTCCATCGACCGGTGTGATCTGTTGGAATAAATAGCTCTCATCCGGCTTTCCTGTTACGACTGCTGGTTGCCCGGACTCACCTCCTTGAAGCAGTGAGCTGAACTCGGTCATCAAGTAGGATCCGAGCTGCTTCGCGCCCTGATGACAGCCATAGCAGTGTTGGCTGAAGATGGGCTCGACATCATTCGCAAAACTCACCTCGGATCTGTCCCCTGCGTCCGCCCCTGTTTCCACTGGGTCTTCAGCATGCAAGCAAGGGATTGCCAACAAGGTGCAACACAGAGTTGCGATGAAAGAATGTTCGATTTTCAGGAGCACGATTCGGACTCTTGGATGGAAATTCAATTTCCCATAAGCATGGTTTGGTGAGAACACTTCCAGTTTAAAACAGGATCAAAGATCAGTTTGATCAGAAGATTCCTCACCGTTGGTGGAATGGCCCACCTCACCAAACTCGACACAGGAAACATGAAGTCAGTAACAAAGCCTGTCCAACAGCGGTCGGATTACGCTGTAGGTAGCCCGGAAATGGGCAGGCGGGAGGCAGAGAAATTATCTCGACAATTCGCCAACAGATAAACCCTGAGCCTGAGTCATAGAGTAATGACGGCCACGGTTTTAGTCAAATCTCGGGCACTCAGCGGGCTTTTATCGTGGCTTTCGGTGCATCGCGGCTTTCGTGGCCGAATGATGTGATTTGACAGGGCCTGCGACGAGGCCGTTTCGGCGGTTTTCATCGCTTTGGGATTGCAGATGCGACCCACTACGGGCAGGCATCACGGGAAGCTATGCTAAAACAGGGTTTGCGACAAAGACCGATTTCGGTCGCCCCTCCTCACGCTGTGGATTTCCACCCATGCTCTCCATTTGGCTCGGCCTTACTTTCGAGAACCGATGCGTCATTGTGGCCGTGTTGGGTTTGTTTGGAGGTGCATTGGCAAACTGGATGGTCTACCGGTTCGCCTATTTTAACTATCGTCCCATTTCGCCTTGGGGACCGCGTCCTGAAGGAGCAGATCCTCGTACATTCTGGGATCGATTGCCAGTCATCGGTTGGTGCTTGCTAAGCCGTGAATCGAAATGGCATGGTGTTGGATTTTGGATTCGGCCGTTGCTAATCGAATTGGGCACGGCCATCTCGCTTGTATGGCTTTTTCAATGGGAAACTCGCAGCGGTGAGTTGTTGCCCACTGAGATGCGAATCAGTCAGGTATTGACGGCGTTTGAACCCTATTCCAATACCTTGTTCTTCGCTCACGCAATCCTCTTTGTCCTCATGGTGGCGGCGACTTTCATTGATTTTGATGAACGCATCATCCCCGATATGATCACGATCCCCGGGACTTTGTTGGGTTTGATGTTGGCAGCAACGTTGATCACGGGGACAGATAATGTTTCAGCCACTCTTCCCTTCATGCCAACCGTAAGTTTCGTGCAGAACGGTGAGATCGCCAGTTTCAGTGCTACCACTTTCGATGCGCCGTGGTTCAGCGGTGACCAGAGTTGGTTTGGCGGACGTGGTCTGCTTTGGGGGTTGGGAATTTGGAGTACATGGTGTTTTGCGTTGTGCGATCGACGTTGGAGTGGAGCGATCCTGCGCCGCCGCGGTTTTCGACGAGCAATCAAGCATTTTTCAAATGGCCTGTTCCACCATCGTTTCTGGAAATTTCTGTTCGGATTGTGGATGGTTGGTTGTGGTGCTGTGATAGCCGTATGGGGCATGGGCGAACAGCACTGGCACGGACTCTTCACAGCCCTCGTGGGGCTTGCCGTCGGAGGTGGCGCCATCTGGTCAATTCGAATCGTGGCAACATGGGCCCTGCGAATTGAGGCCATGGGGTTTGGTGACGTGACCCTGATGGCAATGATTGGTGCCTTTGTCGGATGGCAGGCAGTATTGATCGCGTTTTTTCTATCACCCTTCGCTGCTATCGCGGTCGTTCTGATCCGCTATCTCATCACACGCGATACCCAAACCCCTTATGGACCCTACCTGTGTGCCGGAACGATGCTGACCATTGTTCTCTGGGATAGCGTTTATCAGGATTGGCTGCGATCAAACCTGTTGTTCTTCGGATCGACTTTGCTGTGGCTTTGTATCGCCATGCTGGGGCTGATGGCATTCATGTTGTTTGTTTGGCGTCTGATCAAGACAGCCCTGTTTCAGCGTTAAGGAAGTGCTGAAGCTTGGGCTAGTCTTTGGCGAAGCTCGAGCGAGTCTTTGAGCAAGGTAGAGCAGCAGACGTTCTGACATGAGGCTTCGAAGCAAACGCAGAGTGCGTGCTCCCTGGGGTGAGATGGATTCATCAGCCGAGACGCGCCGCAGGGGTAGTTGACGTCCAAGCGTTGCTCGCGTCCGCTGTATCGGCATCCAGCTGCATGGACCTTTCCACTTGCTCTTCTTGGATGCAGTGAATACGCAGCCAACGGAAAATCAAATCAAACGCAAGCAATCAAGCTTCACGCGCGGATAGCGGATTCCATTGAATCTTCCAGCCCGCTTTGCTGCCCTTGATCGAGGCTGCATCATTCTCGGCCTTCTCGGTGCTGTCGTCGCCGGAACCCTGTTTGGGCGGCAGGAGTTCTTCCTCAATCTCGACTTTTTCCTCGATGGGGTCACCATCGAAATCAGATACGCTTTCGGGTTCGCTGATCTCAATCTTCTGCATCCGTGTCCTGGGTGCCGAATTTGCCGGCACGGCGACGGTGGAATTTGGTTGAAGAATAGAGTCGCCCAGCGATGATGCTGCACCGCTATCCGGCGTTATTGCAGGCGTAGGTGTCGAGGGGGTGATGGGGCTTGCAAACGATGGGTACCCCTGAAGCACGGCTGGCCCGAAAGGGTCGGTGTAAGAAAGTGGAACTCGTTGCACCATCTGCTTGGGAACCATGATGGTCTCCGTGTAAGGCACGTACTTTTGGCGTGTCACAGGCTTCATGACGGTTCTTGTCACCGCTTCCTGCTCGTAGTACTTGACTTCAACAGGCTCTTTTCGGGTTTCGTAAACTGTGCGGGTTGTCTGCACAGGAACTTTGCGAACACGTTCCTCGCTGACCCAACGTTGTTGTTGGACGGGGACCTTACGTGTGATGGTTTCCGTGATCGGACGTTGAACCGTGTAAGGCACTTTACGTACTTGAGTCGTGGCAACCATCCGCGTTGTTTGAACAGGTACCTTTTGAGTGACCATTTGAGTTTGCATTCGCTGGACCTGAACCGGTACTTGTTGCGAAACAACTTCGGATTGCATGGTTTGCACTTGTACTGGTACCTGAACCTGCTGGATTTGAGGCACATAGCTGGTTTTGGCAACCTGTTGGGTTACCAACTGGGGTCGATAGCTGTACTGAGTCTGCACCGTCGCAGGAGTGGTTTGCGGTGCCCAAATCAGGCCACTGTTGTTGCCGCATGTATCGCGTGCATAATTCAACGAATAAGAGGTCCGGCCAGGTTGCACGACCTGCTGGGCGACATAGCCGCCTTGATCAACCGTTTGTGTTTGCATCGTCGTTACTGGCCGCATCGACGTGTATTGTTGGGTTTGGTACTGCGTCTGTACCACGGGTCGCTGAACCGTGTATCGCTGAGTTTGGTACTGTGTTTCGACGACCGGTCTCTGGACCGCGTATTGCTGTTCCTGATACGAAGTTTCGACAACAGGCTTGTAGGTGGTGTACTGTTCTTCGCGTTCTGCAGTTTCTGTCACAAATCTGGTTTGAGTGACGGTTTCGTCCCGATAGCTGGTTTCAGTGACTGATTTCCAGACCGTATAACGTTCCTCGCGGTAGCTTGTTTCTACAATTGGTTTGGCGACTTTGTACTCACGCTGCTCGGTTCGTGTCTTCAGAACGGGTCGGTAACTGGTGACCTCCTGAGGAACGTATTCCGTCTCATAGGACAGACGATACTTTTGCACCGTCTGAGGTTGCATGACCGTTTCACACTGCAAACGGTAGGTGGGCTCAAAACAACAGCCCTCCTGAGCGGACGCAGAAGACGACAGCGCCAGCAGCGTGCAAATAGTAAAAACAAGAGTCTTTGCGTTCAATTGACTGTTCATAGCTGTGCTGCGAAGCAGGGTTCGAAGAGAAGAAGCAATGGGATCAGCGTGGGTTAACTTGGGGGACGACGAGTGCTACAAGCAACGTGATGTCGCTTTTGGACCACAGCCCACCAATCAAAGCGTACGCAAGGCTTTAGGAAAATGTGGAAAAAACCTTGCAAAAACGCAGCATTTGAGTGTCGCCTGCCGCGAGAAACACCCTATTCTTCCCTCGTTGTTTATTTGCCGCTACAGCCGTTGTGTTTTGACAACGCCGGACAGTTTGGCAATTTGGGCCTCAGGATCTCATCCCGATGCGGTTGCTCCGATCGTGCCGATTCAATGGCTTTCGTGCAGGGGATCCAGATGGGGGTCCAAGCCTAGCGTTTGCATCGCGTCTGACAGAGTCTTGTCACGAGCCGTCAGTTCGGCTCGCTCCTCGCGATGTTGTCGCGAGACCCTTTTTTGGGCGGAGAGAACTTTGCCCAGCAACCATTGGATGGAACCCTCTTGTGCTGCTCGCTGGTAGTTCGTCGCCCGCTGTTCTCCGTAGGCTTGGGTTATGATTTCGTCCGCAGGGCTGACGAAGAGTCGAGCTGAACCTGGATCTCCCTGTCGGGAACTGCGACCAATCAATTGACGATCAATTCGGGAAGCCGCGTGAGCTTCGCTAACGACCACATGCATCCCTCCTGCGTTGGTTACATCTTTGGATAGCCGAATGTCCGTACCTCGACCTGCCATGTTGGTGGCAACCGTGACCCTGCCTGCTTGCCCAGCCTCTGCGATGATCGCAGCTTCGGAGGCAGGGTTGCGGGCATTCAGAACGACATGGGAAATCTCTTTCTCTTCGAGTTTTGCGCTGAGTTCTTCCGATTGGGCGATCGTACGAGTCCCGATGAGTACAGGCCGGTTCTTTGCAATCATGTTTGCGGTTTCATCTGCGATGCGAATCCACTTCTCTTCAAGCGATCGGCATGCAATCGGCGGCATGAGGATCTGTTTGGACTTGCGGTGCGGACGCACACGATGAACCTTGGCATCGTAGACGCGCAGCAGTTCATCGCGATCTTCCCAGGCGGTAGCTGTCATTCCGCCAAGATGTGAGAATCTCGATACGAAGTTCTGGACGGAGATGCGGGCAATCGGCTCGGACTCCCGTGTTAGCTCAAGCTCTTCTCTGGCCTCGATTGCTTGGTGCACACCACCACCGAAGTTTCGCTCACTTGCACGACGTCCAGTGTACTCGTCCACCAGTTGGATGCTGCCTTGCTGAACCACATAGTGGACGTCTCGGTGTATTGTTTCGTTGACTAGAATGGCACGCTCGAGCGCATGCAGAATGTCAGTTGTGGTCATCGCGGCCATTGAACATGGCATGTTTGCGGCGATGACACGTTTGCGACCATTTTCCGTTAACGCTACCAGTCCTGACCCGTCTGTTCGTACGTAGTCGCGGGGGCGTTGGAATTCTTTCGCTGTCTCACTGGCCCACCGGTAACAGGCTACTTTTGCCTCATCAATATCGGCCACTGGAGCAGTGATGATCATCGGTGTACGGGCTTCATCAATCAGGATGCTGTCAGCTTCGTCAATGATTAGTACATCTTTTGGGAATGTGGACTGAGATGCGTGGATCTGTTGATTTTCCCTGCTTTCCAGCGAGTGACGTAAAAAATCAAACGCAAATTCACGGAGTGTTCCATAGACGATGTCCCGTTCGTAAATCGATGAACGATCCTTTTGCGGAGTGGATGTGATAACACTCGAGACGCTTAAACCAACGGATTCGTAAAGTGTTGACATCCAGTCGGCATCGCGGGATGCGAGGTAGTCGTTTGCGGTTGCGATAAGAACCTTTCGGCCCGCAGCAGCAAGAGAACACGCTGCCAGTAGGGTGGTGAGTGTTTTACCTTCACCGGTCGGCATCTCGACAATGCAACGACTGCCCAAAAGACGCGACGCATCCCATTGACTGGTTCGAATCTGAAACCCCAGATGCTTTGTGCACGCCTCGTTGATTCGATCACGGGACAACTCACTGGGAAGGCTGTCTCGATTGGGCTGACCGAAGTTCATGGTAAGAGGCGTGCGTGTTTTTAATCGCAACCCTAGAGCAGCAGGAATGTGAAGCCTGCATAGGCTGCTGCCTCTGTGGCCAAACCCTTGTAGCTCAACGGCAATACGTTGCAATCCACTGAATAAGGCTGGCAGCTGAGACAGTCACCGCCGCAAGTGACGGGGCAGCTAGGTTTCGTCTTGCACATATGGTAGGGCAGGAAAAAGGTGTTCACGCAGAACTGACCAGCTGAAATTGCATTTTGTGCAAAACCACAGCCCCGACCGCACCGTTCAAGATGCGGTTGCTGATAATACAGTGGGCGATGTTTGAATTGGATTGGATATCTGTCTGGCCGAGGTGGGCTGATCCCTGCGGCAACGATTTTCAAAACAGGTTCTTTCACCATGAATTGAGCTGCCAGATTCTTAGGAACATCTGCGTTATCTTCCGCCACAATGCGGATGTCTTTCATCGGCTTGCGCAGTTTTCTGACGCTGTCAGCGTTAAACAGATCTCGAACGGTCTCGGCATCCAGCTTTTCGTATTCGAGTGTTTCTGTATTGCCCGGAGTTGGCTTCCAGTAATCTTCACTTTTGGCGTTCGAGTCTCCGCTTCCAATCGTCTGAGGTGAGAGGCCTTTCCTCGCCGGCCGTTCCGTTGGTTGAGGGGCTTGTCTTGGAGCAGCCTCGGATGCTTGAAGCTTCCTCATGGCAGGCTCACTTGCCGGAATAACAATGGCTTGTGGGGATCCCAGCATCGGAGCAATGGTGTTCCTCAACTGAGCTGGTTCGCCCTGGTCTACTCGAGGCGAGGCGAATTGAGACTCGGAATTGTCGGCCTGAAGTCGTCTCGGGTTGCTTTCTTGACCCCATGCTTCCGGAGTCGCAGCGCAGGTCACCAGGAAGGTGAGCAATGAGACAAACGCGAAATTGTAAAAACAGCAATTCATGAATGAATTTAATCCCATGGAGCGAAGACAATAAAATTGTCGATCTTTCCCCCCCCAAAGTCGTAGAAAAAACTGGTTAGTCGGAAAAGTTGTCGCAACCGGCTCAAGTCGCCTTGCTTGCGTAAATTGCCGCAAAAATGAGTCTGGTTTGTCTGATTTCAACGACTTTGACATGCCGTGTTCTAAGGAGCGGACTACCATGGATTAGCAACTGGATACCGATAACACCCGTATTTTCCGCCAATTTTCCACTTCAGGCAGCTTCCTGGGTGGAGAGAGGTATTCAGAATGAAGCGTGTCCTCGTGTCACGCTTCAGGGGGGTGGGTTTAGCCATGCCCCTGCGCCAGAGCAGTCGCAAAGCATTTCTTGATGACCCGAACCACGTCAAATTCAACGAAAATAAGAAGGATCAGGTCGCGGCTGCGCCAACGGCTCGATGAACTTCTCGCACAAAAACCGTTGCCAGTCAGGCAGGAAAGGCAGGCTGCACCGCAGGTCCGTTTGCTCGAATCGCGGTTCGTTCTCGATGCCTCTGCTGCTTTGGTGGGATTGGACGTACTGAGCTCGGGGTGGGAAGCTCAGGCCTCGGATGTACAAGGAGATCCCTCGGTTTGTGAAGACGTTTCATCGCAGCATCGCATGTCTGAGTCGTTCGAGGTCTCCACCACACGCAACATCAGCGAGGCAGGACAGTCTGCTCACCCTAGCCCGGTTGCCGGAAACGAAGGCTTGGGGCTCGACCTTGATTTGGGGCTGACTGATGGGCTCACTGTCGTCTTGGGAAATTCTGGCCCGCAAGCTGATTCCGTCGCGGTCGACTCGAGTTCCGTAGAATTTGATTTCCATTCGGTTGAGGTCAGCAGTCAGGCTGACGAGACGGCAGAGGAGCGGACCACATCCGAGATCGATGCAACTGCGTCTGGTTTCCTTGAAGAGCTGCCTTTTTCAGGCGACACGGAAGGTGTTACCAGTTTCGTGGTGCCGTCGAATTCTCCTCAGTTTGCTGAAGTGTCCAATCACGCTAGCGGTTTGACGACTGTAGCCCAAGGTGACGGCGGCCAGCATGCAAACGAAATCGTTTTCATTGATGCTGGAGTTCAGGACCACGAGACATTGGAAGCAGGTTTTCGAGAAGGCGTCGAGGTTTTGATTCTCGAGGGCACGCAGGACGGTGTCACCCAGATTTCTCAGGCATTGCAAGGCAGAGCAGATCTGGATGCGATTCACCTGATCTCTCACGGTTCTGCCGGGATTTTACGACTCGGATCTGCCGAGTTGTCATCGGAAAGCATGACACAGTACGCGGATGCTCTCTCGCAAATCGGCTCATCATTGACTCAAAGTGGTGATCTCATGCTCTATGGGTGTGATGTCGCGCAGGGTGAAATCGGTCAAGCGTTCATTTCAGCTTTGGCGACGGCAACCGATGCAGATGTTGCTGCCTCGAATGACCGTACAGGTGACGCGGGGCTCGGCGGGGACTGGGTGTTGGAGTCCAAGAGTGGTGAAGTTGGGACCGCTGTGTTGATCGATGATACGGTCATGACCGGCTATGCCCACGTGTTGGCTCCGCCAAGCGTTCTGAGCGTCGAGGTCAGTGACACAACAATTACCGATAGTGATGACGGAAGTGCGTTCACTGTGACTGTCACATTTGATCAGGTCATGAATCCCGGAGGGGCTGTCCAACCAACGCTTACCTTTAATCCGGATGTGTTACTGGCGGGAACGTTGACAAATCCCTCTGCCGGGTCCTGGTCAGCAGGTGATACCGTTTTTACGAAAACATTTGACGTGGTCGATGTGGGCGTCGAGGCCACGGATGTTGAAATCGACGTCACAGGGGCGGAAAACGCATCGGGAGAGGCTCAAACGAATTATGCCGCTGAAGCGGAGTTTTCGATTGATACGCTTAACCCAACAGTTGTGGTCAACATAGTTGAGAGCCAACTGAGCGATGGAACTCCCAGTTCGTTGGTGACATTTGAGTTCAGTGAAGAAGTGACTGGATTTGATGGTGCTGACCTGACACCTGCCAATGGTTCGTTGTCTGGGTTCAACACGATCGATGGAGACAGCTATGAAGCGACGTTTACCGCCGCTGACGGGTTGGATGGAATTGGTTCAGTAATTGTTGGTACTGGCTACACTGATCTCTTGGGCAACACGGGCAGCGGTGATTCTGACACCGTATTGATCGACACCGAGAACCCGACAGCTACCGTTGAGCTGGACGCGACCAGCCTGTCGGACAGCAGCAACACGACCGCTTTGACGATCACGTTCAGTGAAACGCCCGCAGGTTTTGATCCCAATACTGATCTGTCAGTCACTGGTGGAACACTGAACACTGGCAGCTTCAACGGTACAGGCCTTGTCTGGACCGCGACTTACACGGCCACTGATGGAATCACTGCAACAGGCTCGGTCACTCTCGTCTCTGCCAGCTATACCGACGCGGCGGGCAACACGGGCAGCGGTGATTCCGATTCCGTTACGATCGACACCGAGAACCCAACGGTAGCGGTTAACATTTTCGATAGCCAACTGACAGACGCCGAAACGAGTTCTTTGGTGACGTTTGAATTCAGTGAAGATGTGACCGGTTTTGACCTGAGCGACTTGTCAGTGATTGGTGGTTTTATTTCCAGTTTCACGTCTGTTGATGCCAATAGTTATCAGGCAACTTTCACAGCCAATGATGGCGTGGATGCATTAGGTGAGGTATCGGTGGCAGCAACCTACACCGATCTGGTTGGGAATGTGGGGACTACAGGATTGGATACGGTCGCAATCGATCGGCTGAATCCCACCGTGGTAGTCAATGTTATCGAAAGTCAATTGACTGACGGAAACGTGAGTTCATTGGTTACGTTTGAGTTTGACGAAGACGTTACCGGATTTGATGTTGGTGACTTGACGGCGACGGGCGGTTCTATCACCGGATTTACGTCTGTTGACGCCAGTAATTACGAGGCGACTTTCACTGCTGCTGATGGCGTAGATACCTTGGGTGAGGTATCGGTGGCAGCAACCTACACCGATCTGGTGGGGAATGCGGGTACCACTGGGCTGGACACGGTTGCAATCGATCGGCTGAATCCGACGGTGGTGGTCGATGTCATCGAGAGCCAATTGACGGACGGAAACACTAATTCATTAGTGACCTTTGAGTTCAGCGAGGATGTGACGGGTTTTGATTTGGTCGACCTGTCAGCGATTGGTGGTTCCATTACCGGATTCATCAGCGTCAACGCCAGCACCTACCAGGCGACTTTCACTGCCGATGATGGCGTGGATACCCTGGGCGAGGTGGCAGTGGCAGCAGACTATACCGATCTGGTCGGGAATGCAGGGACCACCGGTTTAGACACGGTTGCAATCGACCGTGTCAATCCCACGGTGGTGGTTAATATCATCGATGATGCGTTGACCGATTCAGAAGTCAGTACGTTGGTAACATTTGAGTTCAGCGAGGATGTTACCGGGTTTGATGCGGGTGATTTGACGGCAACGGGTGGTTCCATCTCAGATTTCTCGATGGTCGACGCCAATAGTTACACAGCACTTTTCACTGCAAGTGATAGTGTGGCCATGACAGGGTCAGTGACTGCCAATGGCACCTATGAAGACTTGAACGGCAATGCTGGTGTTGCGGGTTTCGACACTGTCTTGATTGATCGCGTGAACCCAACAGTCACATCGGTTGTCCGGGCAGACGGTAATTACACGAATGCGGGAACCGTCGACTTCACTGTTACATTCAGTGAGGATGTTACTGGAGTCGACGCAGATGGTTCAGATTTCAGTTTAGTGACATCAGTTGTCGGCGCGTCCATTGACACTGTTACCGGAAGCAATTCGGTTTATACCGTTACCGTGAATACAGGAACAACCGGTGGTTCGATTGGTTTGATCTTAGCTGTCACACCTGCGATTCAGGACGTTGCAGGAAATGATCTGATTGATTCTGTCATCAGTGGTGCCAACGAGAGTTACACGGTCGCCTCAACCGAGGTCCTGCTCGTGGGCGGGAATGTCTCCGTAACCGATATTCGCGAAGCGACGGCTGATGATCTGACTTTGTCTGTGGTGGCGGGTGACCTCGTTATATCTTCTTCCAGTGACGTTATCGCTGCAGGGGCTGGAGTGACTCGGATCAATGGATCTTCGGTTAGCGTCGCGCTGGTGGATATCACGGGCAGCGATGGAATCGCTGTTGTCGTCGCCGGCTTGGATGACACAGTGACGATTGAAGGAATTGAGCGCCGGTTGGAGGTTGATGGTGGCGGTGGTGCTGATACCGTGCATTTCCAGACCAATGCGATCAGTACCAATGGTGGTGATCTTCTTGTGGATGCTGAGTTCATCACGCAGGACGCCGGTGCATCGATTGATGCAGATAACATCATTCTGAGTGCGGTTAGCGGTGACCTCGAACTGAATGCGGCTCTCACTGCGACTGGCGATTTGGTCATCGATGCATCGGGAGAGATCTCGCAGACCCTCCCGGGGGTCGTGTTTGTAGCGGGTGATACGACGGTGTCCGCGAATGAAATTACTCTTGGCAATGCATCGAACGATTTTCAGGGTATCGTTAATGCTTCAGGGACTGACCTGATGTTTGCTGATTCCAATGGTATCGGTCTGGGAGACATTGATGCTGCGGGGGCCTTCTCCGTCACTGCCCTCGGTGGAGCCATCGATGACGGCACGGCAGACGCGAATGGTGCTGATGTAAATGTGGCAGGCATCGCGACATTCACAGCGTCAGGAATGATTACTCTTGACGATCAGTCGAATGACTTTGGTGATCAAATTAACGTTGACGCGCAGGATGTTGTTCTTGCTGCCCAAAGTGATGTGCTGCTGTTTGATGTCGATGTTGACCAACTGGAGGTCACGGCAGTCGGAAATGTTTCCGATGGTGAATCCGGTAGTGTTTTTGTTGCCGGTAACGCAAGCTTCACCGCAAGTGCAATCACGCTCGGGGATAACGCTGGAAATATTACCCGTTTTGGAAATCTGACATTCAACGCTTCTGGAGTTGTTGATATCTCCGAAGATGGCCGCATGGATGTCGCTGGTGTCAGCACTGCAGGTGCAGGCTTGAATCTTTTGAGCACCGATGACGTCACGCTTGATGGCAGCGTGACAGTGGTTGGGGACACAAGCATTGTTGCAGGGACGACTTCAGGTGGCATCG
>PKCN01000408.1 GCA_002862205.1 Planctomycetaceae bacterium
CGCACGATCTCCAACGCTGAGTCCAGGTCCAACAAATTGTTATACGACAAGTCCTTTCCGCTGATCTGCCGCGCGGAAACGACATTAGCGGAGCGGACGTTGGGGTCACTGTAAACAGCAGCACGCTGGTGAGGATTCTCACCGTAACGCAATTGAGTCTTTCGTTTCAGAGAAAGATGCAGGCTGGCGGGAAACTCGCCACTAATATTCTCACCACGCATGAAATCAGCAATCGCTCGATCGTATCCCGCAGTGTGATCGAAAGCATCAGCCGCGAGTTGTTCACGCAGAGCGAGGGTGGAACCACCGGTCGAGTCCAGTTGTTCAAGCAGCTCCCCATATTGTTCAGGGCTGGTTGCCACGGCTACGTCGTTATGATTTTTGGCAGCAGCCCTGACAAGACTGGGACCGCCGATATCAATTTGTTCCACGCACTCCGCTCGAGTCGATCCAGCCCGTGAGGCCGTCGCGGCAAATGGATACAAATTCACAACCACCAGGTCGAACGGTTCAATATCGTGATCACTGATGGCATCCATGTGATCCTCACGATCTCGAATCGCCAAGATTCCACCAAAGATCTTGGGATGAAGCGTCTTGACCCTGCCGTCAAGCATTTCGGGAAATCCGGTGTACTCAGCGACATCGAGGACATCAATGCCAGACTGTTCGAGGTGCTTGCGAGTCCCCCCCGTACTGTAAATACGGACTCCTGCTCGCTGCAAACCAGCCGCCAGATCGGCAAGCCCCATTTTGTCGCTGACGCTGATCAGAGCAGTTCGAATTGGGACGACGTCGGACACGTTCAAATCTGGGGTTGAAAGGAAAGATTGGCAAAAATCAGGTCGCAAACACCATGTTATAGCTCCCTGCATCCACCATCAGTGGCGAATCAGTCACTCGATGCTTTTCCAGGGAAAGCCTTTGCGTCCATGCTTCGTTGGCATTGGTTTATGGAGGTGATCGCCAATGGTCAAGCGGGGACAAGCCAGGAACCGATCTGTCGGGCCTTTTTCACCCGTTGCAAGCCTGCCAACCCGGAACATGGGACCACCCAACTTTACGGTATCTGGCGGCTCTAATTTTGGTTTCCGGCGGATCAGCGGATTCCATTTCATCACCACAACCGTCCAAAAAATTTAAATGCGTGTCAGACAAGAGCCCACCGGCGTCCCAATGCTGCTGAGTCGCTTCAGAAAAGCCTGTCAACTCCGCAAAGCCAGAATGACGACCCGCTGTGTCAGGCCTCCAGACGGACTGGGATTCCTGCCTCACGCATGATCTGTTTCGTTTCGGCAATCGTGAACTGCCCAAAATGGAAAATGCTGGCGGCCAACGCTGCATCAGCTTTTCCTTTCTGAATGGCGTCAACCAAATGTGCAGGGCTGCCAGCCCCACCACTGGCCACCACCGGAATGGATACGGCTTCGCTGACGGCAGCGGTGACGGGCAGATCATAGCCATCGCAGGTTCCATCTGCGTCCATGCTGGTGAGTACAATTTCACCTGCCCCAAGGGCCTGCACTTCGCGAGCCCAATCCACGGCCATCAACCCGGTAGGCTTTCGCCCCCCGTTGATGTGGACTTCCCACACCTCTTCACCGTCTTTGCTGACTCTTTTGGGATCAATGTTGACCACAATGCACTGACTTCCGAATCGGTCCGCTGCTCGACGGACAAATTCCGGATCCTGGCAGGCAGCAGAATTGATTGAGACCTTATCACACCCTGCGGACAACAGTGAGCGAACATCCTCGATGGTGCGAACCCCGCCGCCAACCGTTAGTGGCATGAAAACCTGTTCTGCGGTCCGCCGAACAACATCGAGAATGATGTCGCGTTTTTCATGACTGGCAGTGATGTCAAGAAAAACGAGTTCATCTGCACCCTCATCTTCATATCTGCGTGCAACCTGAACCGGGTCACCTGCGTCTCGCAAATTGACAAAATTTGTGCCTTTGACAACTCGGCCATCATGAACATCAAGACAGGGAATGACACGTGCAGCAAGCATGATTCTGGTCAATCGTTGGGGTAAATTCAAACAGCAAACCGGATATTTCTCAGCCATCAGTGGCCAGCTAGAAACTGAAACTCAACACTCGCTTCATGATCGAAGAATCTGTTCTGCCATTTGCTGACACTGATCATGATAACCGCCGCCAAACAGATTCAAGTGGTTGAGCAGGTGGTAAAGAACATAAACATTGACACGCCGCTGCCAACCTGCGGTCATGGGCCAGGCTTGCTGGTAAGCCTCGTAAAATGACGGTGGGCATGATCCAAACAGCATCAACATTCCAAATTCAGCCTCTCGGCAACCATAGTAGACAGCGGGATCAACCATCACTGGCCGACCTTCGTCATTGCACAGGTAGTTTCCACTCCACAAATCTCCATGCAGCAACGATGTCTGCTCGGAACGTCCCTCGAGTAGCTGGTCCAACTTGCCGATGACCTCTTCACATGCCCGGCGTAGTGAGCCATCGACGAGTTGCTGTTCGAGCGCCCATCGAAGCTGAAAGCCAAGCCGATTTTCAGCCACAAAATCAATCCACCGTTCCACAGTCCGATTGACTTGGGTCGCCGCCCCTAAAAAGTTATCTCGATCAAGCCCGATGCGAGTTCCGGAAGTGCATCGATGCAATTCGGCCAAACCAGAACCGAAATCATGAAAGAAATCCTGCCCCGGGGGCCTCTGATCAATCCACTTCATGATCAACCAGGCTCGCCCAGCAGCCACGCCAACTGCGGCGGGACGTGGTGCCACGATGGTCCCGACAGCACTCAGACGACCCAATCCATCTGCTTCCGCCTGGAAGTTTTCCAGAAAGGACTGTCGATTGGTTTTGGCAAACCAGTGCTGCTGCCGCCCCTCAAGACCCTCGGTAAGCACCTGACAGCTCTCACTGATGCAACCACCGGCAACCTTCTGCTGGTCAATGACGGTGAGCTCACTCGACAGGAGTGCCGAAAAAACTTGCGGCAAATCATCCATCAGCATCGGCATGTAAGCAGGGCAGGGGACAGAGTCGGCTACTTCAAATCATAGTCAGCTGGTTTTTTCCCTTTGATGTACTTCCCAAAACCAAATTTGGTCGGCACATACTCACCGACCAGATCCACATTGGAATCTGGCTTGATCTTATCCTCCAAACCAACACACCAATACGCAGCGTTGACCAGCATGCGTCGAACTCCTTCACTGGGAAGATCATCAGCGGATCCCATGGTCGTCGTGAATGTACGTCCATCGTTGTACGATCTGGTCCAACCAATTGGCATCATGGGGTCATTCTTCTTGCCTTCCAGAGGTTTATCATCCGGGCTCATGCCGACAAGCACCTGCCCCTGAATGATCGTGTGGGCATCACCGCTAAGTGGCAATCGAATGCCGTACACATCCGTGGGTCCCCAGACATCACCATCCTTGATGCCGGTCGCGATTGGATGAGCCGCGTCAGCAACAATTCCGCGAGTCGATTGTCGACCATGTTGACCATGATGCGAAACCCATGTCTCACCAAAAATCTGTTTTCCAAAACCACCTTGATAGTCAGGTTTTCCGTAGTTCCAGCTATATTTTGCATACTTGCGATTGCCAGGAATATTGAACGGATGCGTCGACGTGCGCAACGCCATCATCGGGCGTCCAGCTTCGGCGTAGTCAACAATCCGCTTCATTTGTTCATCTTCAAGATTTCGGAACCTCAATCCAAAGATCACAAGATCGGCATTCTCCAATGCCTCCAAACCCGGAATATTGGTCACATTCTCAGGATTGATCTCGCCAGTTTCCGGATCGATCGCGAATAAAACCGTGCACTTGAAGCCGTGATATTTTGAGAGAATCTTAGCCAACTGGGGAAAAGCTTCTTCACTGCGATATTCATGATCACCTGATACCAGCACGATATGTTTGCCAGCTCCCGGTCCATTCCCACCGGGGAACTCCAACCAGCGCTCATCCGCCAGGACTGGCACGACAAACAGAAACGCAAACAGGGGCATGCAATAACGAATCATGTGAGGTTCACTCATGAAAGCAAGGCAGGGGAGGGTATTGGCGACAATCAAACGCCGGATTGTGGTGCACGGATCATCTCATGCCCATCGTCAATCGCCAAACCGTTATCGACCATCCGCTCTCAAATTGGCCGTGATTTCAGCAATTTACCGGTTGGCATGGCCAACAAACCGTGAAATTGTCGTTCCCATGATAACTGCTCTATGCGGCTTACTCCAACATTCTGGGGGCCTGAACGCTGAACAGTACCACCTTGCAGCTGTGTGCTGGACCCGGCCCCTCGAGTACTGAATCGCAAATGGCGGCGATTTGTTATCTTGTGGACGAGAAATCAGCTTGCCCACCATCCAGCAAGGAGCCTACCCACGTGTCGACCATGATCACCGAAGCAGCCCAGTTACAACGCGCAACCGGGTGGGACCGAAAGCTGGCCCGAAGCCCTCAAGAGAGTGATCGACTCCGGAACTACATCGCCTTTCAAATGGCTTCTGCGGGTCTCTCCACACCAGATGAGGCCAACAATTCTGACTCCATGGCGAGTTTTTCGACGGGCATTCTGAACAGTCTGAGGGAAAAGAATCGGCTGCTATCGGAACATCGTGCACCAATTGACTCACGGATTGAGACTTTTTTACATGAGTACTTTCGTGATGGCACCAAGGAAAATCCTCTGAGGTTGCCGAGCCGATCTTTGACACTCGATCGCCACGGAATGGCAAGGGAACTGAGCCTGCCTGTGAACGGGCATGCCTTCCAGAACGAATTGGTCGATTCTTATCGCTGCCTCAATGGCGTACTTAACAACCCACGTGCTGACCGGCGCACAACTGCGGGCACGTTCCATATCGCCGAGGGTGGTCTATCCATTCCTCGAGACAAACGCGAGGTGCCCCGTAACGCATTCGTACAGTTGTTCCTCGCAGCGATGCAGCCCCCCAAAGAAATGATGCTGCTGCCATACACATCGGAGTCTGCAAATCCTGCGGAATCATGGGTGTCCTTGTTGCTGAGACCCGCAGTCTGTCCGGAAGTGCCGGGATACTGCGAAGCGCAATTCATGGAAACACGCTTTTTTGCGCCAGGAAGTCTTGTCAGCAATCTGGATTTTGTGGAGTCAATCTTTGGCAATGCTGGTGACCCGCTGACCGCCGCCAACGATGCCGCGCTCGATGTCAAATCATGGAGTGGCCACACCGGTTGTGTCATTCTGGCCCCACATCTTGTTCACATGAAGAAGAAAGATGTTGGGCTGCCCCATTGGGATGATGCGACCGAACGTCAACGTTCAGACTCCATGTGCTGGAAAAATGAGGCTGAATGCTACAACGATGGCAGTGCATTCAAGCTCTCGTGTCGTGATGCCTCGGGTGTCATGGTCACCCTGATTGCCGACAACTACTACGGCTACTGCAAGAAAGAAGTCAAAACACAAATCAGCTTTGCGACAAATCTGATGGGTAACGCCGAAGAGGAGCATGCCGGTGGAGCCTTGGCCTTTGCGTCCTACTCCTTGGGTAGTGACTTCATGGTCAACAGCAGACGCTACAACGGGCGATCATTCAAAACGATTGCCAAAGAGTATGAATCGTTCATTGATGTTCATCCTGAGGGCTATGGAGTTGATCGCAAAGATCCGAGCGTTATCTACATACCTGAAGATGCCTATGCCAACTTGAAAGAACGTTGCATTCGCTGGACATTGAACGGTGAAGAACAACGCATTGCGTTGACGCCCAAGAATATCTACATCGCACCCAGCGGCTACAAGATTCGTCTGGAAAAACACCCGGCGGCACCCTCATGGCGTTTGATTGGTACTGCAGCAGAAGGAATTTTCTGCCACAAACCATGCACCGTCAGTGGGGGTGGCAAGAGTGAAATCAGCAAAAGTCTTCGTGATTACATGCTGTATGGTCCGATCTTTGTTGCTGATATCGATCGCGACTTTGAGAAATTGGACGAGATTTTCAGTCGTTCTTACGAGAACCGGTGGCGGGACGACATGCCTGACAAACCCGATTACAGCGAAAGGCCAAGTCGTGGCGTCCTGGACTCGACCCGCAGTCTCGGAAGCATGATTCAACTGCTGACACCACAGCCAAACTACAGCAGCGAATACACCGCCTGGCTGGAAACCATTCCTGAGCATGTTTATGCCCTCGCACTGATCATCAAACGATTCGTCCAACCAGGCATGGACAAGAACTGGAAAGAACACTTCGGAGTCGACATTGTTAACGGTTCACCAGGCCATGAACTGAAACTGGGTGAACGAGCACTCGTTGGAACCTACTTGCGAGTTGGACTGGACGAACGCAGTTGGCGAACATTCAAGCTGCGTCAGGACTTTATCGCAGCTGCCAAAGTACAACGAGAGGACGATATCAGTTGCAGCGTTGTCGTGCCTGCCCGGAGCGTGGGAGAGATTGGTCCCGCTGTAGCGCCAGCATTCAGCTACAAATTTGTGGAAAACTGTGAATACCGCTTGTTCCAGCGCCCGGATGATGCTGTCCACCGCGGGTTGGATAAACAGACAGAACTGGACCTTTCCCAGCCGGGCAACTTCATCAGTAATTTCGAACCGATTTCGAGTCAAAAGGCGAGGGAAATCGTCGAAGACGCGATTGAATTCGACAAGTTCAGTGGCCCCATGGAATCACTGCTCCAAGAGGCAGCCCAGCAGGCAGAGGGCTATGTGGTCAGCACAGCCGACCCCCGAATCGTGAACGGAGCACGAACAAAGAACCCGCGATATTTGCAAGATCGCCCGGACATGGTGAATTCCCGCGACACCTACGTGGCGATGCGAGGAATGCAACTCAGCCGATGTCTGCCAGCGGACTCACCGGTACTTGCGCCCGTCGGTGCAATCCTCAGTGGACGACGCAATAATCCACCGGACACCAAGACCGGCATCCGCTCTTTGGCGGTTTACTCACCACTGCACTATCAGGAACTTCCTGAATTGGTGATGGACTACGTCTGCTCATTGACCGGAAAAAGCCCCAGCACAACCGGTGCTGGTAGCGAAGGCGCATTAACCAAGGGGCCCTTCAACGCACTGCTGCCCTCAATCGATTTGAATGCAATCGTCACCTCGATGATCCTGACGGAACTCGGTGGGTTCAGCACGCCCGCTGGTCACATCGGCCCACGTTTTGAAGTGGGCCACGATATCTCTCTGTTGATTCCGGAAGTCTGGTGCCGCATGGGACCCGAAGAAAGAGATCCTGAAAAGCTGATCGAAGCAGGTATGCTGGAACGCATTGAAGATTTCGAGGTCGAAGGCAAACAGATCCCTGCCAGCCGTCTTGGATACCGCATCACACACAAGTTCGTGCGACAATATCTCGGTCGTGTGTTCGACAATCCATCCAAAGTGTTCACGGAAGACATTCTGAAACCGGAACGACAGGACCCAGCGTCATTCGCCGATGGAATCCTCCATATCGCTGAAGCTCAAAAAAGGGTTGCCCAGCATTACATGGAAGATGGTGGTTTTGAGAATGCGTGCCCACCGGTCAAAGCCGTTCTGAACATCATGGCCCATGGCAGTCATGAAGGAAAACAGATCACCGACCCGGAAATACGAAAGCTGTTCCTGCGAGAAACATTACTCAAGAGCGAATGGTATCGGCGACGTCTGGTCGCCAAGCAGTTGCGAGATATCGAACACTGGAAAACACTGGAACGCAAAGTTCGAAACTATCTGGATGACCCGACCGAACAGGATATCGTTCGTGACTTGAAACTCAAAGAACGACTTGCCTATGTGCAGGATCAACTGTCAATCACACAATCACCCGACTATCAGGACGCATTGGTGGGCACGCTGGGTGTCGATCCCATCCAACCATCAACAAGAGAATAGTTGTCGTTCTGTTGGTCTCAGGCAACGTTTGGTCTCAGACCGTTTTTGGTCTCAGACCGCGTTGATTTGGACCAACTGTCTTCCAAAAATCTGATCCAAAAACCGGGATACTTCCCAACGCGATCATGAAGTTGGTGGCTGACTTCAGTACCCGAAAATTCATCCACCGCCGACTTCATCTTCGCTGACTTCATCTTCGCTGACTTCATCTTCGTTGACAGCAGGATTTTCACAACAAGAGTCGACTCGGTCGATCACAATTTGCCAAACTGGATGACACACGCCTTGCATGACGGGCTGATCACCCAGAGGACGCACCAAACCAAAGTGGGACAGATCAACCTCAACCAAATCCGTGGTCGAGGCCATCGCGGCATTTTGGGAGGCAACAATCCCATCACCACGACCGCGAACGAGTTCATCGAACCCATTGAGCAATGGTTCAATCCTTGGCCGAATCAAACGCACGAATCCATCGCGACGCTCGAGTTGACGAAACGTCTGCTGAATCTTTTCAACGGTCGTGGCATCAACAGGACTGCCAGTGCCAATCACTGATGTGTATCGAACATCATCACGATTTTCTGTTGCGTTGAGAGCATCGAGGAACGCTGACCCGGGTGCAATGTCCCTCAACGCAGGGCTCGAAGGTGCATGCAGGATCAAATCACTCACGTCACTGACTCCAAATTCACCTTCGACAAATAGCTGCATCAATGGTGGCAAAGTCGCCCAGGCCGAACCTTGATGAGGGGTACCAATGGTGATCAAGCCGGTGATTGCATCATTTTCCAGTGCAGGGTGATTCGTCCATTCGCGGGCAATCAGGCCACCCATCGAATGTCCAACAACCACCAATGTCTGATTGTGCGAGCAGGATTCCAAATGGGAACCCACCATGACGGATACATCACGGGCGATGGCAGCAATGGATCGTTGCGACTCATAGGCGACCGCTGCTGTTGGGTATCCGTGGGACCGAAGTTGCTGCCGAAGTCCATCGAATGCATCATGATTGCCATTCAATCCGTGCAGGCACAACACGATCGGCCGACCCTCACCACTCTGTAGCCAACCCTCATCATGATAAAGGGTGACATCGCCCGACTTTTCAAGACGATCTGACAAGTGTAGTAGCGAGGGATCGCAGCGTATCAGCAAACGTGGTTTCTGATTCCCGTCACGAGTCACTGCAAAACTGAGCCGATTTCCGACCGCCAAATTAATCGCCAACAAGGAAAACGAAACAGCAGGTGAATCCAAGTCAATTTCCCCAGCCGGCAGCATCTCGGCAATGGATGCTTGATCCAACTGCAATGCTTTCGCCAGAGCAGCGGAAACGTGCTTCCAGCCGATCCGCCCATTCGTCGCTGGAATAATCAATTCAACCATGGTGAAATCTGAAAACAACAGGTTCCAAAACGAGAAAGAAAATTGAGTGAATCTTTTCAACCACAAAGTGGTCTCAAAGCAACCCACACCCAGCGTCAACCAACAATCGCCTCTGCCAGTCGTCTACTGTAACGTGTGTTGATCGCATGCCCCAAGCCATCCTGTCCCTGTACAAAACAAGGAACTGTCAGTTGGCACTTGTGCATTCACAGGCAAAATCGACGGACCTGCTGCAACCGCTCGCAATGAATCAGCGTCAAAAGTCAGCCGTCATGGCCGGCACCCTGACAGAAGGCACGAAACCAGGAGATTCATGTCGCAAATAACTGATTCTGCATGATTTCGGGACCCCAAATGCGGGCGAAACAGAGATTCGACGATTCCCAAACACTCGCTTTGATCTACAATGACAGGAACGGTTTCAGCAGCCGATCTGTTGGGCTGTTTATTTGCCTGATTGCCTGTTTGCTTGACTGATGAACAGGTCCCGCCATCCCACACTACCACGTTGCGAGCGTCTTCGAGTCGATGTCCTTTCGTCTTGCATCCGTCTGTTTAGTGCTCTGCCTTTCTTTCCAGGCGGTTGCATCACCACCGTTACCCGAAGAGGCAGCGGTTTTTCTTCGAGATCATTGCGTCGACTGTCACGACGGACCAGAAGGAGAGGGCGGTTTTAACCTGAGTTCACTCCCAGACAATCTGGAAAATTCGGCAGCACTGGCCAAGTGGTCCCGGATCATTGACCGAATTTCCGATCAAGAGATGCCCCCGATCGACTCAGAGCAACCGGAGTCTTTGGAATCGAAGGCTTTTGTACAAAACACCACCGACTGGATCACCGACTTTCAGCAGAAAAAATTCGCTCGACTGGGACGCGTCCGCTCACGACGCCTTACCAATCTACAACTGGAACGGACGTTACACGACTTATTGGCGATCGACCTGCCACTCGCAACTCAACTCACAGACGAGTTACGGTCCGCTGGTTTCAATAACATTGCAGATGCTCAGGCGATGTCCCACTTTCATCTCCAGTCACATTTGGCGGTGATCGATACCGCGTTGGAAAATGCCATCGCAAAAGTATTCGACCGATCTGCACCCAAGCGGACAAATCTGAATGCACAACGGCTTTGTCGTGAAAATCCACGGCGCCGCTGCCGCGAGCCCGAGATGATGGATGGGAAAGCAGTCGTATGGTCGAGTGGCGTTACCTATCATGGTCGGCTGCCATCAACCACAGCCAGCGAAAGCGGATGGTATCGCTTCACGATCACGGCGTCTTCCCTGAATGAACCGGAAGATCATGGTGTCTGGTGCTCGGTTCGCAGTGGGCGGTGTACATCAGGTGCCCCTCTGCTGGCGTGGATAGGTGCATTTGAAGCAACGCCCAAGGCACAGGAGCGCGTCTTCGAAGCATGGATTCCAAAAGGTCACATGCTTGAGATTCGTCCTGCTGACGCAACCATCAAACGCGGACGTTTCCGCGGGGGACAGATTGGCACCGGAGAAGGCGCTCCACAAAACGTACCCGGATTGGCAATGCATTCCATTGTGATGCAAAGGATTCATCCAGCCGGCAGCGCTGAGACCACACAGCAGCATCTCTTTGGCTCCCTTGAACTTGAAATGGCCAACCATGAAATTCGTTTGAGTCCGAAGAACATCAGGCAGGACTTGGAGTTGCAAGTACGGAAATTTGCTAATCGTGCTTTTCGCCGCCCGGTAACCACAACGCAAATCCAACCTTTTTTAAACATGGTTCGAACGGGCATCGCCGCAGGACAACCACCACTCGACGTGCTCATGGCCTGTTACCGTGGCATTCTGTGTTCACCCAGATTCCTGTATTTCGTTGAACCCGTTGGAAAACTGGACGATTTTGCGATCGCCAATCGCCTCAGTTACATGCTTTGCAACAGCATGCCTGACACCGTTTTGATGCAATTGGCACGGGAAAAAAAACTCCACGACAAATCTGTCTTGCGTGACCAGACGGAACGTATCCTGAAAGAGCACGGTGAGATGGATTTCCTGACCCGCTTTGCTGATCAGTGGTTGGATCTGGTTGACATCGGTTTCACGGAACCGGATCGCAAAACACATCGCGACTTTGATCCCATCGTTCAAAACTCAATGTTGGATGAAACCCGATACTTCCTGAGCGACCTGCTGCAACAGGATGCGAGTATTTCACGTCTGATCAACGCCGAACATACATTCGCAAATAGTCGTCTTGCGCGTTACTACGGCATTCGGGGCGTTACTGGTGAGAACATCCAGCAAATCGAATTGGACAAAGATTCGAATCGCGGTGGGCTATTGGCCCAAGGTGCGATTCTGAAAGTGACCGCGAACGGCACCAATACGTCTCCTGTCCTGCGCGGTGTCTGGGTTTCTGAGCGTATTCTCGGTAAACATATACCGCCTCCACCTGAAAACGTGCCGGCAGTGGAACCTGACATCCGTGGGGCGACAACGATCAGGGAACAATTACAAAAACATGTATCCGACAGGGCCTGCGCCGCCTGCCATGTACACATCGACCCACCTGGCTATGCACTTGAAAATTTCGATGCGGCTGGCCGATGGCGAACGTCCTATTCTGCTTCGCGGCAAAAAAAGAAGCCGGCTGAGATCGATGCAAGCTTCACCATGTCGGACGGTCGGGAGTTCAAAAATTTTCAGGAATTCCGGCAATTGATCGCTGAAAATCCTGAATCACTGGCAAGAAACTTCTGCGAAAAATTACTCGTGTATGGAACAGGATCTTCCATTCACTTTGCCGATCGGAGGAAAATCGACAAGATCATCGAGCAAACCGCCGATTCGGATTATGGGATGCGTTCACTTTTACATGCGACCATTGCCAGCGATATCTTTCTTTGCAAATGATAGACTGCTTCCACTCAACAGCCAACATCTTCGTGTGCGTGCCATGAGATCGAACACCAACCGAACATTTTCCCCCATATCTGCTGCCGGGCGTTTTCTGAAACGTCGGACCGTCCTTCGGGGCACAGGGGTTGCGATGAGCCTGCCGTGGTTGTCTGCCATGGAGCCATCATTTGCCGGGCCCAAGGCGTCAAGTGGACCGAAACGTTTTGTTGCCATGACGTTGGGACTCGGCTTGATCGGCGAGAATCTTTTTCCATCCAACAGCGGCTTCAATTACCAACCCTCCCGGTATCTGAAGGGACTGCAAAAGTTGCGAGACGAGGTCACGGTCGTTTCGGGAACCTCACATCCGGGTGTCACGGGGGGACACCGTGCAGAGGCCAGCATCCTGACAGCTTCACCGATGGGATCCTCTGGACGAGCGAAGAATACCATTTCTGTTGATCAGTTGATGGCGCGATATCTTGGTGATGCAACCCGTTTTCGGTCTTTGGTACTCAGCACAAGCGGTAGCACCAGTCCCTGTTACACCGAAAATGGCGCCATGATCCCGCCAGAGGACCGGCCATCCCGCCTTTTCAGCCGACTCTTTATCGACAAGTCGAAACGTGAACGTGAAAAGCAGGCGGCACGCGTGCGACAGGGTCGCAGCATCATGGACATGGTCGGCGAAGACGCGAAATCATTGAGTCTCGAATTAGGTGCTGGTGATCGTGAAAAGCTGGATGCCTACTTCACCAGTGTCCGTGACCTTGAAAAGCGGATGGCAGAAGCCGAACAATGGGCCAAACGCCCCAAACCTTTCGTCAATCAGAAGGCCCCCATCGATATCAATGATCCGGGTGATCTGATTGGTCGACAGAAAACAATGTGTGATGTCATCAAACTGGCACTGCAGACCGATTCAACACGTTTCATTTCGCTGCACATCCCCGGAGCAAGCGGATCCATTCCGATTGCAGGAGTCGACGACAGCCACCATTCACTGAGTCACCATGGTCGTGATGAAGAAAAGCTTGATCAACTCGCCTTGGTGGAGACAGCCGTCATCAATCAGTGGGCCGATTTCCTACGCGAGCTTCAGAGCGTCGAAGAAGCGGAAGCAAACCTGTTGGACCAAACCTCCGTGCTACTGACGAGCAATCTCGGGAATGCATCCAACCACGACAATCGCAATATGCCTGTGCTGCTCTCAGGTGGAGGATTCAGGCACGGTCAACACCTGGCATTTGACAAGCGAAAAAACTACCCGCTTCCCAACCTTTACGTTTCACTGCTGCAACAAGTCGGCCTGGAAACAGGCCACTTTGCCAGCAGCACCGGAACCATGAACGGCCTGGAATCTATCTGAGCGGTGAAGCAGCGGGATTAGTCAGCCAATTCGGGAAAGACACTCTCATCAAGCTCCATCCGCTGCACGATTGCCCGCAGACGGATTTGGAAATCACTTTTGTAATTCGCAACCTGCTGTTCAGAGATTTCAAGCTGCTCAGCAACATCCTTGTTGCTTCTCCCCAGTACAAACAGCAACTCAATGACCTGTAGCTTGACCCACGAACCACTTTTTTTCCAACGCTCTATTTGCTCAGCAATGGCATCTCGAACAGCTTGTTCTTCGATGACCTTTCTTTCCACACTTCGTGCAATCGAGCTCGCTACCCGGTCCACTCCAGCAGGTTCAATTTGACCAGCAGTGCTGCTGCGACCGTGCATTTGTATGGAAGGCCGCCGGCCCTCACGTCGTAAATGATCAGTCAACTTGTAGGCGCAGATTGAAAACAGATAGCTTTCCAACGGCCGACCACCGTCATAATTCGGCAGACTGACCAGAAAACCGACAAACGCTTCCTGAACAATGTCTTCACTGCTCGCTCGATTCCGAATTCGACTATTCGTGAACGCCATCAAACGCCCTTCGTAACGGTCAATCAGATTCTGCCACGCCTCGGAATCACCAGCACGAATCCGCTCAATGAGATAGCGGTCAGCTTCCTGTTCCTGAGTTTTGTTTGCATCAGACATATGTTCAAGCTAACCAGCGGTGAGACAACTTCCCAGACCCATTTGCAGATTTCTGCCGTCCCCACCAAACACTGGCTTGAAAACACTGGCTTGAAAATACTGGGCTCCAGCTTTCCTCAGACCCACAGGCTGGCTTGAAAAACGATCAGGGCGCGAACATTTCGCCTGAATCACCCCCTCAACGTCTCCACCACGAATCTCGACGACGAAATTCATGCGACCATATGAGAATCTGATCACAACGACACCCCATTTGCCTTGCCTCGGTCACTGAACTGGCCCTCACTGGGCTAAATTATCTCGCATCCAACCGTTCCCGGCGCATCCGACCGTTCCGGGCACATCTGACCGTTCGATTTACAGAATCGCCTGGACCATGAGTGCCCCTGAGCAAAGGTTGCCGCCTGAAAACGCGACCCAAACAAACACGCCTGGCAACAGCAAAGCTTGCCCAGAATTGGTTCCATAAACCTCTCTAACGGAACCCGGTAGCGACCTGATACAATCCCCTCTGAATGTGGCAACGCTACTTACCAACAGCACAGACGAAGACCCTCGCTCGATGACTTCCGACGATTCTCCAGCGAAAACCGAAAATCAGGTGCATGATGGGTATGACCTGGAGACAGGTCTTTTAGCCCGACTGCGTGAATGGATTGACGTTTTACCATGGTTACGGCTTATCAGGATTCTGCGTGTGGTGGGATCACCTCCCCTGATTGGAATCGTCGCATTGACGTTTGCAGTCTGGAAAATTGGCATCACGCTGTTGGCATTGGATGCCATTGGGCCTTACGATCCTGAAGTTGCCTGGACCGCTGGCCAACAAAGCACTCGCTTCACTGCCTACATCAAATATCTGAATCCCGCTTCGGTCTTCAGCGATAATCCGGAAATCGTTTGGTGGAAAAATTTGCTGGGCACTTGCTGGTCCGTACTTATCTGGACCCCGATCGCAATTCTGCTATCACGACAGGGTGGACTGCTCACTGCTGGTCGTCCGCTGATGCCGCTGTCAGGGGCAATCTCCCTCGCCTTGTCTCGCATGTTTGCAGGTTGGCTCGCTGCCGCCGTTCCACTGGGATGCATCAGTATCTTTGCTGTTCTGATCATGTTGATCGGATGGTTCTCAGGAGTTGTCGGTCATATCACATGGCTGAACTTCCTCCTCGCAGCAGCAACACTTTTGTTTGCTATCCCCTGTGGTGTGCTGGCATTTGGAGCCAATGTGGCAATCCCACTGAGCTGGGGAGCTTTGGGCAACGAACGAGATCCAGACGCGATGGACTCACTGAGTCGCGGCTACGAATACCTTTTCCGCCGACCGCTGCAGGTGTTTCTTTATCTTCTGATTGCCGCAGCAATGGCTGGCCTCGTTTCCGTTTTGGCGATAGGAATCACCACAGCAGCAATCCAAATCAACGACCGAATCCTGGAATTTAGTGGCGCCGCAGATGGCATGGTGGAAACAAGTACCAATTTGCTTTCCTACCTTCCTGTTGTGGTATTCCTGACTGCTGCCTGGAGTCTGCTGGGAGGCGTCTACCTGCTGCTACGTTACGACACCGGCGGTCAGGAAGTGGAAGACTTGTGGCAAGCTGGGCCCCCTCCCGAGCCACCACTGCCCAGCATCCCAAAACAATCCCCGGATGCGAAATAATGAGCCTCATACTTCCATGAATTCAGCAGTGCTGCGGCGGAAACCGTGAATTTTGTAGTTCCCGATTGCCCATCCCGGGCGGCCCACCGTTATTCTAAAGTGAGCTGGTCGATAATTCTGGTTTCATACGTGTTATCTTCAAGCCCAGCCAACCTCAAACTAACAGCTCAACAAAGACAGGTTTTGCCACCATGATGACCGCGCTTTTTGTTCTGGCTTTTCTCACAATGCTGGCGATCTGGTTTGGCAGGCGAACAGCGGTTTTCATGCTGTCGTTGGCGACCCTCACTGCCGGCATTTACTGGTTCAACCACCACATCACTGATCCACTGAATCTGAACTTTTGACAACGATAAAAAACACGACAGGCGAGTGGATCCTCATGCTCTTGACCACCGGAATTTGCATTCCGCTGATCGGGGCCTATTGGATTCAATTTGTTGAGGGTGAGTTCCCGTGCCCCCTCTGTCTTCTGCAGCGATTGGCCATGCTCGGCGTAGCCATCGGAGCGATGATGAACCTTCGTTTTGGGGTCCGCACATCGCATTACGCGGTTACCATCTTCAGTGCCATTTTTGGTGCTGCCGTATCCACGCGTCAGATTCTACTGCACATCGCTCCA
>PKCN01000407.1 GCA_002862205.1 Planctomycetaceae bacterium
GAATCGAACACAATGAATCGACAAAATTCAACACAAGGGTCCATCATGACACTCAATCGAAACGTCACGATTTGTGCACTCGTAGCCTTCAGTTGTGCCATGCATCTGCACAGCAGCGTGGCTGCCGAGCGACCCAATATCGTGTTCATTCTGGCTGACGATCTTGGCTACGGTGATGTCAAGGCATTTGGTGGTGACAAGTGCAATGTGGACACACCCCATTTCGACCAACTGTGTGCCGATGGCATGAAGTTCACCGATGCGCATGTGACCGATTCAGTGTGTGTTCCCAGTCGCACCTCAATCATGACAGGTCGTTATGCCTTTCGCTTTGGCAAGGCCGAACAGGGTGGCCCGTGGGGATTCACTGGATTGCGATTCCCTGCATCACAACACACCATTGGTGACATGTTCCGGTCGGGCGGTTACGCCACGGGCTACGTTGGCAAATGGCATCTTGGCACCCGGATGACAACCCGTGATGGTAAAGTCCAAGGTCCTGAAAACACCGATTTCAGCCAACCCATCCAAATCGGTCCCAGCGACTATGGATTTGACAAATGTTTTTTTCTGCCCGGATCGCTCGACATGTTTCCCTATGCCTACATTCGGGGCAAACAATGGCAGGGAAAAGTAACAGCCCAGAAAGGCTGGAGTGCGTTCAATCGAGTGGGGCCAGCGGCCGAGGACTTTGTCGACACGGAGGTCCTATCCACCTTCTGCAACGAGGCGGGAACCTTCATTCAGAATCAAGCCAGCATTCAAGGTCAGGACAAACAGTCCAAGCCCTTCTTTCTTTTCGTTGCTCTCACAGCGCCGCACACTCCGACGTCACCCGAAGCTGAGTTCAAAGGCAAGAGCCGCATCGGAGTTTATGGTGATTTTGTCATGAATGCCGATGCATGTATCGGACGAATTCGCAAGCAACTGGCCGATGCCGGTGTTGCTGAAAACACGGTGGTCATGGTCGCCTCTGATCACGGCCCCGGACATTATTCGGGTCGTCGACTGCAAGCCACAGCCAATCAAATGCAGGAGATGGAAAAGGATGGACACTTTTCTGCTGGCCCGTGGCGGGGCTACAAATTCTCTGCCTTTGAAGGCGGGCTGCGAATCCCCTTCGCGACGGTTTGGCCCGATGTCATCAAACCGGGTGGCGTCAGCAATGCCCTGATCGGCCTGAATGACTTGATGGCGACATGGGCTGACATTGCGGGGATCGAATTGTCTTCGAAACAGGCACCCGATTCCTCCAGTTTCCTGAATGTGTTGAAGCAACCAGGACAGTCACATCGCAGCAATCTCGTGATTCGCGGAACGCGGTCCGATGCTTTCCGTCAGGGTGACTGGAAGCTAATCCTTGGTCCGGGCAGCGGAAGTTCCGGACAGTTCTTCACGGAACCAAAATCCGAGGATGCGTGGAAAGAGGCGATCGAAGTCTTTGGCCGTAACCCAGCGAATCACAAGGAACTCGAGGATCCAATCTTCGTGCAACTTTACAACCTGAAAAACGACCCTGCCGAAACCACCGATGTGGCGGCCAACAACCAGCAGCAGATGAAAAGGATGCTGGGGGAATACCAGAAAATCATTCGCAATGGGCGATCCACTCCCGGGTCCCCCTTGAGCAACGATCGCAATGTAAAAGCGTTCCGCCCACCAGCCTTTGTCTGGAAAAAATAGCACCTCGACAGCACCACCCAAAATGCAGGCCTGCTTGAGAAAAGCCTGCTTGAGAAAAGCCTGCTTGAGAAAAGCCTGCTTGAGGAAAGCCTGCTTGCAGTCGAGCACCAATGGTCCCCCCTCAGTGACTGGCTGACGCGTTACCTAGGGTAACTCGCGGATTTTCAATCCTCGGAACTCGATGGGCGACCCTTCAGATTCCAGACACAGGTAACCCGTGCTGGGCGAACAGCCTGTGCCACCAGATACTTCCTCGCCATTGACCCACAAGCGAACTTCGCCGTTGATGGCACGGACGTAGTAGTGATTCCACTGACCAGTATCGAGCGTTAATTCTTTCGAGGGAAAGCTTCTGCGTCCGTTGGGAGCAACCGGTGCGAAGGGCTTCATCTTTGCGGCCCCCACAGGAAACACGTCGCCATGGCAGGTGAACCAGTCAGCCTTACGTTTTCCACCCTGTTCAAACGCATCCTTATAGCCAAGATCGAGTACTTGCACCTCGATTCCGTGAGGCAGGCCTGGTCCTTTGAGGCTTTCCAGTGACGCAGGAATGGTCCACACAAAAATCCCCGAGTTACCTGCATCCTTCATGTGTCGCCATTCGCAGACGAGTTCAAAGTTGGTGTACTGTTTTTGAGTTCGCATGACACTGACAGGTTTCCCTGTGCAATGGATTTCGTCACCTTTGAACGACCATGTGTCATCAGCACTATTCACTTTTGCGAAGTCGGCCTTACCGAGCGAAACCCACCCGGGACCAGAGCCGTCAATTTTCGCAACGGATTTTGGTTCATCAGCGTGCAGATGGGTGAGGCCGGCAAGTCCAAGAAATAAAATGGGGACCAGCATGCTGCGATATTTTGTAACCACGGTGTGTTTGCCTTCTGCAGTTTCGAGTTGCATGTCTTAACTTGTTGCGTGCTTTTGCTTGAGGGCCAGATTTCACCCAATGAATGCCCCGACTGCCATTTGCCCGCAGCCCGACCTGGAATCCAAAATGGAGGCCAGGAGGCCATAATCGCAAATGGGACTCTGATCGCAGACAGGACCAGCATCGCGAGTGAGCCACTGCCACAGAAGAAGAGGTTAACCTGTAACGCTTTCGTCTTCCACTTCACGCTGAGACGAAAGCGTCCGGGGACCACAGAAAAGCTTTACAAACACACCCAGACTTCTCATCAGGTCAGGAATGGGCTGC
This sequence comes from Planctomycetaceae bacterium, assembly GCA_002862205.1. Classification (GTDB taxonomy): domain Bacteria; phylum Planctomycetota; class Planctomycetia; order Pirellulales; family Pirellulaceae; genus Rubripirellula. The sequence continues at coordinate 2,882 of PKCN01000407.1, forward strand.
GAAAACGTTGCAAAAACCTTGTTTAACGCGACAATTTGCTGAGGCCTCGGATCTCATCCTGATCAAGCAGGCGTTGCCAAACCGCCACTTCATCGATCCAGCCATCAAAATTCCTCCCGGTTCCTGCGCGGTGGCCACCGATCACCACCCCGCCAAATTCAGCTGCCGGACCTTTGACGGGTAACGCATGGGTCGCCGCCAGGTTTCCATTGAGGAACAAACGCAGCGATTCAGAATCAAAGGTGAATGCCACGTGGTTCCATCGATCCCGCAACTGTTCACGGTCAACCAGAAAGTCAAAGGGGCCCTGGGAAATCTGCTTGGGTGCCGCACCGGGACTGGCTGCGGGCTGCAAAGTCACGGTATACAGTTGCAAATTTACTTTGCCCGGATCAGTGGTGGCTCTTAAACCAAGAGATAAATGCCATGCCTGCGTATCGCTGGTTTTACCTTGTGCGGTGCTTTCCATTAAGAAGCAGCGATCCCCCGTCCCATGCTTTGGCAAGCTGGCGGGCTTGAACCACATCGAAACGGTATGAGCGGGAGAGTTGTCGTCAAGAAAACTCTGCGGCACATTCAGATACTGACCTTTCGACCGTCGGAAACGGACAGCACCCCCGCGAGCTTGTCGGGTTTGATCGATCGATGCACCACCAAAGGACTGGGCATCAATCCGGCCACCAAGCAACGATTTGTTTTGCAGCCCGTTGTTGAAATCCCAGTGCGCCCGCATCTCCTTTGAAAGATCCTCGCTGCGTCTTTTCGGCGTCAATTCATCGAGTTTCAAAACAACACGGCGATTCACCCGCCCCTTGGGCTGACGAAACTCGGCTGTCAGCGAGGGGTTGTCTCCGCGGGTATCTGCCGTCAACGTCAGGAACTGCCGCCCTTCTACCAATGACCACAGCAACGAGGGATGATAGACATCAAGCCCCGTGATCGTGCGTTCATGGCCTGGTGAAATGATAAAATCATGCAAGTCATAACCGACTCGGTCGGGATGTTTCAGGTGCCGTGCGACATGGATATCACCGCCAAGCAAAGTGACACCAGAAATCTGTTCCTCTTTGATGAAGTCCAACAGTGCGTCACGTTCGTACCAATAAGTAAACATGTCGTCGGTTTCGGAGTTTTTCTTGTCCTGCCAGATCGCGCCCATCGCGAGTACTTTGAATTTGGCCTTTGATTCTCGCAAACCTTGTAGCAGCCAATCCCACTGCCGGCCTCCGAAACAGGTGGGCTGTGTTTCATCAACCGGTGAAGGCTCCGTCTGTGAAAAATAACGGGGGTCGAGAAAGAATATTTCCAAAGGCCCCAGATCCATTTTGTGATAAACACCTTCCCGACCATCGCCATAACGATCGTGTGCCCGATAGTCGACAAATGCCTGGCGTGTTCGCGACTTTCCTTCACGGAGATTTAAACCGTTGCCGTTATTCCTGCCAAAATCGTGGTCATCCCATGTTCCAACCACCGAAGTGGTTTGTCCCAATCGAGCAAGATCCGGCATCTGCAAAAACTGGCGATGTTTTTTTCTGGCAACCTCAAGATCAGAACTATCAATGTACGGCGTGTCGCCCATCAAACAGACCGCATCGACCTTGAGTTTCTCCATCTCGTTCCAGATTCCCGTAGGCTCAACATCAACGCAGGACACAAAACTGACCACCACACGTTCTCCAGTGCGTTGCTGAGTCGTTGTTGTGAACTGATGTGCGGGACCTGCCTTGACCAGCACCTCTGGTGAATCACCCATTCTCTCAATCTGGTATTCATAAGTCGTCGCTGGCTGAAGCCCACTGATGATGAAATGAGCCACAAAGTCTCGTTCAGACGCGCAGCTTGAGCTAACAACTTTCACCAACTGCTCTTTTTCATCAAACACCTGCAGACGCAGCGTTTGAGCTTTTGCCGATGGACGATACAGCATCTGCACGCTGCTGGACGAAACCGAACCCACCAAAGGCCCGACAACCTCATCGGCCTTCAGTAGTGACCCCATGGCAAGCATGCCAAAAACACAAATCAGACGCATCCGCATAGGATCAATCTCTCTGGGAACGAAAGTTGGAAATGAAAGTGTCGACGCCCGTCCTACCGTCAACAACTCTGATCTCCGACAAGCGATGCGTCGGAAATCGGCGATGGCATTGTGCTACATTTGACCTCGTGAGACCTGCCAACTGAAAGATATCCTGATCCAAACGAGTTGATCAGGGAACACCACCAGAATACATCGCAACATGAAAACATCAGCCCGCCGCCATCGCAGGATCTCCATTCTAATCCTGTTGTGGTTCCTCTGTACCCATGAAAGTATGACTGCTGCTCAGGACAGGAACACACGAGCCGCGCCAAACATTGTTCTGTTTCTGGTAGACGACATGGGGTGGCAAGACACATCGGTGGAATTTGGAGCCGAAGTGACCCCACTGAACCGGCGATACAGAACGCCAAATATGGAACGGCTGGCAGCTTCCGGATTGAAATTCACGCAAGCCTATGCATGCAGCGTCTGTTCACCGACTCGCGTCAGCCTGATGACAGGTCTGAATGCAGCACGACACCGGGTGACCAATTGGACGCTGAAAAAGAACGCAACCAATGACCGTCCGCATCCCACATTGAAATTTCCAAAATGGAACATGAACGGACTTTGTCCCGACCCGGGTGTCAAAGGCACGATTCATGCCAAAGCTTTGCCTGCGTTCCTGAGCGAGGCAGGCTATCACACCATTCATGCAGGAAAGGCCCATTTCGGGGCCACAGGAACTGCCGGAGCTGATCCGCGAGGCATTGGCTTTGATGTCAATATTGGTGGGCATGCCGCGGGTGGCCCCGGAAGCTTTTTGGGCAAGCAGAATTTCAGTGCAGCATGGCGCAATGGCGATCGGATATGGGATGTCCCCGGCCTTGAAAAATACCATGGCCAGGACATCTTCCTGACAGAAGCCCTCACAATCGAATCGATGGCGGCCATGGATCAAGCCATCGATCGGGAAGAACCATTTTTTCTGTACATGTCCCACTACGCCGTTCATGTTCCATTTGCAGTCGATGATCGCTTTTATCAGGCGTACCGTGACCGGGGGTTGGAGCATACCGAAGCGATGTACGCGGCAATGGTAGAAGGCATGGACAAATCACTCGGTGACATTCTGGATCACCTTGAAAGTCGAAAGGTCAGCAAAAATACCGTTGTCCTCTTCATGTCAGACAATGGCGGCTTGAGCGCCAGTGGACGAGGTGGAAAAAGACACACGCACAACAAACCGTTGTCGAGTGGAAAGGGATCCGCACATGAAGGCGGAGTTCGCGTTCCCATGATTGCGTCCTGGCCTGGTGTCACAAACCCCGGATCGAAAACAGATCACCCTGTCATCATCGAAGACTTCTTTTCAACGATCCTTGAAATTGCCGGCATCCAGAATGCCCAACAGGTCGGTGGCGTGATCGATGGGATCAGCTTTGCCGATGTTTTGAGAGGTAACACTGAATCGCCCCAAATCCAACGTGCGTTGCATTGGCACTTTCCCAACCACTGGGGGCCCAAGGGTCCAGGCATCGGACCCTCCAGTGCCATTCGCCGCGGCAACTGGAAATTGATCCATTATTACGATGGTCGCCCGACAGAACTATTCAATCTTGCGACGGACATCGGCGAGTCAAAAAATCTGGCGACCCAGAATCCCGAAATTGCACAAGGCCTTGCCGACGATTTGCATGAATTCCTGACAGATGTCGGAGCACAATACCCGTCGGACAAACGCACGGGCAAATCGAAACCTATCCGGTTGCTGGTGGAATGACACCCGGAAAACCGAAACCGCACCACGCAAGCATGCCATCAGCGACCTGATAACCTGAAAATCACATGGAGGTGTTAATACGCTTGTCAGGTTTCACCGACTATACTGAGAGGACAGCATCGATCGCCCCACAACCGATACCAACGGATTCATGTCGCAATTCATTTCCCCTCAAGGGACGCGCCGATCATTCATGCGGGCTGGCAGTTCGCTGCTTGCGATTCCATTTCTGGAAACGTTCGCCCATTGCAGCGATCTGGCAGCAACTCCACCCAAACGGGTCCTCTTTCTGGGCGGTGGATTCGGGTTTACCAAAGATACATTTTACCCCACCCAACAAGGGCGTTTCTCCGAAATCGGAATGACAGAGGGACTCAGTCCACTGAAGCGTCACCAAGACGACATCACCATGGTCACCAACTTGACCAACTTGGGCGCCACCAATCCTCATGGTGGCAGCCTGTCCTATTTGACCGGAGCCAATGTTGCCGGCACCCCTGGCAAGAGGTTCCACAACTCGGTTTCATGCGACCAAGTGCTGGCAGGTCAACTGGGAACGGACACCCGTTTTGCGTCGCTGACTCTTTCAGCCAATGAGGCGGATGGCAATTCAAACTCGGGTCATGGCGGAGGCCTCTCACTGGCATGGGATGATTCCGGAAACCCGATCCCCGGGATCGCTCGTCCGCTTGACTTGTACTACACGCTGTTTGCCAACGCGAAGGATTCCAAACAAGAACTCAACGCGCGTTTGAAGAAACGCCAAAGTGTCCTCGACATCGTGCGTCTTGACGCCAATGGAATCAAACGGACTCTCAGCAAAGGTGACAATCTCAAGCTGGACGAATACTTCACGGGTGTCCGACAGGTGGAAAAAGGACTTGAACGTCAAGCGCAATGGGCAGACATCCCAAAACCGCAGGCCCCCATGGATGCACCACCAGAAGGCATCGCTGGCGAAGAAGCGATTCAACTGATGTACGACATGATGGTTGTCGCCCTGCAAACGGACGCCACGCGTGTGATCACTTACCGGCAGCCAGTGAGTTCCGTTTTGACGGGCATGGGAATTAGACTCAAGGCGCACTCACTGAGCCACTATGGATTTTCAGAACCCCGGACTCAAGCCTCCCGCCAGCGAGACAAGAAGTGCATGTCTCTGTTTGCTCACTTTCTGGATCGTCTCAAAGAAGCGACCGACAGTGATGGAAGTCGCCTCTTTGATAATTGCATTGTCAGCTACGGAACCAACCTGCGCTCAGGCCATGAACTGAAGAACATTCCTGCAATTCTTTCGGGCGGTGGAGCCAGGAACATCAAACATGGCACCAACATTGTCCTGCCCGAAGAAGATACCCCGCTGGCCAATTACTGGCTGACACTGATGCAACAAGCGGGATTGGAAATCGATTCTTTCAGCCACAGCACCGGCATCATTCCCGAATTGGTCTCGCCACGAACGTGACATCCACCTGAGTCAATTCCCACCACGCTTTGGCCTTAGTTACCCGGTTCCGTGCGAAACGCTTGTCAGCAGATACGACGTGCATCCATGCCAACCGTTCCAACATTCATTTTCAAGCAACCTGGTCATTCATGCGCAATCGCTCGCAACTTCTCGCCGCGACTCTCATGGCAGTCGTTTTCCTGTGGTCGAACGCCCAAGCACAAACGGCCAATCAGACTCTGGATCTGAGAAAGAACCTGCAGCCTTTCATCAAGTCCTACTGCATGGACTGCCACGGGACTGATACACAAGAGGGGCAGGTAAGGTTTGATCAGGTCTCATGGCAGATCGACAACAACGACACGGCACAACGTTGGCAGGATGTTCTCGATCAATTGAATGGTGGTGACATGCCACCCCGTGAAGCAGACCAGCCAAGCGATGAAGAACTTGCATCCGTACTGGAAAAGCTCAACAAAACTCTTGTCGAAGCGAGACGGCGACTTACCGACAGTGGAGGTGAGATCCGAATGCGACGATTGAATCAACGTGAGTACTCGAACACAATTCGCTCTCTGTTTGGATTCGAAGTGGCATTGGATGAGATCCCGGATGATGGCGAGATAGCAACCTTCGACACTGTCGGCACGGAACAATACTTCACATCCATGCACCTTGAAGCATATCTGGAATTGGGAAAGAGAATCGCTGCCGAGGCGTTGAACTTCAACACGAAACCACGACGCAAGGTCGAAATCTCACGCACCGAACCAGAAACACGCGTCAACAGGAAAATGCGTGAGAAGCTTGCCGACCTCGACCAAAAAATGGCAATGAAAAAGGCGGGCAAGACCTGGCAGGAAATGGGATTCAAGGACGAAGGTGAAATGGAAGTCATCTTTCGCCAATGGGATTCGCGTGCTGAATTACCTCGTCAATACTTGCAATACCCGTTGATCGAATCAGGAGTCTACAACTGCGACGTTGCCAAATGGGTCAGCACTTCAAAGCACATCGATATCCGCGGTGAGTATCTGATCCGAATTCATGGTGGTGTTGTCGGAAAACCGCACGAACTCAGAAGCATCGTCCGTTTGTGGGATCGAAATCGAATTCGCGGCACCTTGAGATTGAATGGAACCGCTGATAACCCGGGTACCGTTGTGATGAAAGCGAGGCAACCCATGGGACGATTCCAGCTATCAGCCAACGTTCGCGAGAACGTACCGGAGAATACGATCAATTCGATGAGGGGCTATGTGAACAAATTGGAGGGATCAGGTGAGCGCACTGACCCACGTGCAGCGATCTGGATCGATTGGCTGGAAATCGAAGGTCCATTTTATCCCGAGCAGCGTTCAAGTTTTGAAGAAATCCTGTACCCCAACCAGGCGACGGGTGGCAAGAGCCAACTGCTAGGGCACGATGACAAGGCACGTGAACTGATGGAACGATTTGCCTTCGAGGCGTTTCGACATCGGAAGCCTGAAACGGCCTACATTGATCAGTTGCACCAACTGTTTCTGGACAACCGCCAGAAAGGTCTCAGCTACAACGAGTCCATCACCGAGGTCATGGGGATCATCATGGCTTCGCCCGGCTTTCTTTTCCTGCAGGAAGAAGCTGATGGTCAGAATCAAGTCGCGATCAGCGGTTCGACAAATGTCGTGCCTGACACTTCGAGTCATCTAGTTGGGAACCGGGAACTGGCAATCCGCCTTGCCTATTTTCTTTGGAGCAGCCCGCCAGACGAACAGCTCTACGCTGCAGATCTCAAAGACCCAAAAGTTTACTCGGAGCAGATCGACCGTTTACTGGACGACCCTCGCGCCACAGCTTTCCGGGATGGATTCATCAGCCAATGGGCTGAACTGGAACGGTACGATGCAATCACTGTCGACAACCGGGAATATATCCATTTCAACGAGGGAGTTCAGCAGGATGCCAAGCAGGAAGTGCGTGAATTCTTTGGTGTCCTGATCGAAGAGAACTTGCCCGCTTCCAATCTGATCGACTCTGATTTTGTGGTCATCAACTCGGCTCTTGGCGTGCACTATGGAATCGACATGCGTCACTCGGGCAATGCCGAATTTCAAAAAGTGAAGTTGCCTGCCGGTTCACCTCGGGGTGGACTGTTGACACAAACCGCTTTTCTTACGTCTGGCTCAAATGGAGAACGTTCCTCACCCGTGATTCGAGGTGCATTGGTCATGGAAAAACTGTTGCACGACAAACCCGCTCCGCCTCCGCCGAATGTGCCAGAACTTGGGGCTGCGTCGAAGGAACCCAAAACCAACCGCGAGATGGTGAAATTGCATCAGCAACAGCATGTCTGCTCGTCATGCCACAAAAAGATGGACGCGATTGGTTTTGGTCTGGAAAACTTTGACACGATTGGCCGTTGGCGGGAAACAGAAAAAGTCGGTCGAAAATCGGTGTCCATTGATCCGTCCAGTTCGCTGCCTGATGGCTCCACGTTCTCAACGGTGCAGGAACTGAAATCTGTCCTGATGAAACACGAAGATCAGTTGGCCGAGGAATTGGTAGAATCCATGATGGGATACGCGTTAGGAAGAACTATTGAATTCTCTGACTCTGATGACGTCGCAAAAATCCTCAGCCAATTGAAATCTGGCAACTATGGCGTCCGATCGATGATCCGCGAAATTGCGTTGAGCCAACTTTTCCGCAGGCGTGGCTGAGCAGTGCAGCGATGCCTTGTGATGCAATGCCCGCCACTGCGTTACCAAATCGGGTAACATCTAGCGGTGAACCAACAGCCCATCGCCTGGCTATCTCTCCAACCAGCCCACCTCAAGGAGCCAGTACCATGCATCGTTATTGTCTTGCGATTCTCGTCACACTGCTTTCAACTTTTCCTTTGGCAGCTCAAGACACAACATCGAGTGGCGCGACATTGTGCCAAGGAAACTATCACTCGGAGGCGGACGCCGTCACACAGCTGGAAAGAATGGCGAGTACTTATGCCAATCTCGAACAATGGCAAGACAGGGCGACTGCGATTCGCAACCAGATCCTTACCGGTGCCAAGCTGATGCCCTTGCCAGCCCGGACGACACTAAACGCAATCATCCACAAGAAGCGGGACTACGACGGGTATTCAGTCGAGTCGGCCGCCTTTGAAGCACGCCCCGGTTTTTACGTCTATGGAAATCTTTACCGTCCGCTTGGCAGAAAAGGCCCCTTTGCTGCTGTGCTTTGCCCTCACGGTCACGCAACCGGTCCTGCAGGTGGGCGTTTACGGCCTGATCAACAACATCGCTGTGCCACCCTGGCTCGCATGGGTGCCGTTGTTTTCTCGTATGACATGATCGGTTTCGGCGAATCGTTGCACCATGGCTGGAACCACAAACACAACCAGGCTCTGACCCTGCAAACGTGGGGAAGTATTCGTGCCATCGATTTCGTTCAATCCCTCAAAGATGTCGATGACAACCGGATTGGAGTCACCGGATGTTCCGGAGGTGGAACGCAAACATTTCTTCTAACGGCCGTTGATGATCGCATCACTGCATCAGTTCCTGTTGTGATGGTATCGGCACATTTCTTCGGTGGCTGTCATTGCGAAAGTGGCATGCCGATCCACAAAACAGCAGAACTCGAAACCAACAATGCCGAAATCGCTGCACTTGCCGCACCGCGACCTCAACTACTTGTCTCAGTGGGTGGTGACTGGACAAAAAATACGCCCGTCGTTGAATACCCCTACATTCGCAACATCTACTCCCTGCATGGCAAGCAGACGAATGTCGAAAACGTCCATTACCCGGGCCGCCAACACGGCTACCAATACTTGAAACGACAGGCGATGTACCCATTCATGGTCAAGCATTTGAAACTCGATCCAGCGGGTGTCTTTGATAAAACCACGGAATTGTACGATGAGACTGTGACCACGCTCGAAACACCGCAGCAAATGTACGTTTTCGATGAACTGCGTCCTTATCCGGCAACAGCTCTAAAACCTGGAAGTCCCGTCCCTTTGTAGAATCCTGAAGCCACTGACTTTCATGTCCCCGTAGCCATTGACTTTCATGTCCCCGTAGCCACTGGGTGAAACCTGAACTCGCATCGTTTCAGGCAACTCATGATTCTGACCGTGACGATGCGCCGCCTCACACAAACCCAGTGCCTCAATCATACTTTTTCATGACATACAAAAGCATGCTGTCCACCGTCCTGATAATCATCGGAATCCTGGCGACAACCGCAAACGTCAGCTATTCGGAGCAGAAACAGCCTGCACGGGGGGTTGAGCTTAACGTGATGAGTTTCAACATCCGCAACGGAAGGGCAAACGACGGCGAGAACAGTTGGAAGCACCGCAAAGAATTTGCGGCTGATGTAATCCGAGCTGCAAAGCTTGACGTGGTTGGTTTGCAGGAGGCCTTCCGATTCCAACTGGACGATCTTCGCAAACAGCTTCCAGAGTTCCAGGAGATTGGCGAAGGCCGAGACGGTGGCACAAAGGGTGAATACTCGGCAATCCTTTATCGCGGCAGCCGCTTCACTGCTTTGGATTCAGGAACTTTCTGGCTGTCGGATACACCGGAGGTCAAATCGCGGCATTGGGGCAATCGCTATCTGCGCATTTGTACGTGGGTCCGATTGAAGGACAAGAAAACGGACGAAAGTTTCTACGTTTACAACACCCACTTTGACCATCAATCCCAGAACGCCCGCCTGAAGTCGGCACAACTGGTCGCCCAACGCATCCATAACCGACAGCACAAGGAACCGTTTTTACTCACCGGCGACTTCAATGCTGACGAGGACAACCCGGTGGTCCTGTACCTCAAGGCCAAATCAACCGCTCCCCCCAAGAGTCCCATCACGCTTATCGACACTTTCCGAAAACTGCATCCAAATGAATCAGTTGTCGGCACGGGTGGCGGATTCGCGGGTCGGGCCGACGGCAAGAAGATCGATTACGTTTTTGTTCAACCACAAACCAAAGTGACCAGCGCTTCCATCATTCGAACCAACCGTGATGGCCGTTTCCCGTCAGATCACTCTCCCGTCATGGCAAAAGTATTTCTTTCTGCGGAATAGCCCAATCGCCATCCCATCCGTCATTGGGTCACCGGGGCTGCTTGGCAATTGATTTTCGCATCCAGTGAATTCCCAAAAATGGCATTCAACAATTTGCCAACTCAAAGCCCAAATTCGCCAAGTTGAATCGTCTGGAAGACCAGATCTGCGCGTGATGATTCATACAGGATTCCCAGTGTCTGATCATCGACCATGACCAGCGAACTGTAGGCTCCCCCATCCTCGTCCAAAAGAAGCTTTTTGGACCAAGTGTTCCCATCATCCAGACTCATTTGCACCGTCATGTTTTTTCGCTTCGATTTATTCCGCGGATTGGAGAAAAAGAGGACGGTGCGTCCGTCATCGAGCTTGTGGGAAATCAGACTGGCCATGCACACTGGCTCAGGAAGGCTACCGTGATCCGAAGCATGTACTTTCCAGGAAGCTCCCAAATCAGTTGTCACGCTGACAGCACGACCATTGGTTTCACTTTTATCACTCCGGTTTCGATTGTCACGCATATTCAGCATCAAACTCCCATCGGCCAGTTGGGCAACCGCACACTCGGTGGTATCCGATCGTGCCCAATTGGAGAGCGTCCACGATTTTCCATGATCCTTGCTCCACATCAAATTTGAAAAGTACATCCCATTTTCGTCACGCCCCTGGGTGGGCATTACCAAGGTTCCGTTTTCCAGTGTGATTCCACTGCCGGGAGCAGGGGCAAATAAATACCACGCGGGATCTTTAAGTTTCGCAGTCCAATTCTCTGGCTCGCTCCAGCTTTTTCCATCATCGTTGGATCGCACCATCATGAACTGGGAAGACTGACTCAGTTTCAATCCGGGCTCCGAACCTCGACCACGCCACTGGTGCGTGCCTGGCTTTCCATGCGTCCAGACGGCACTGACAACAATCTCGCCCGTTTCCTTGTCCACAAGGATATTTGGATCGGAGCAGCCATTCTGGTCCTCGGGCAAACCGCCAAATGCTCCCATGTCCATGATCGGTCGTGGACTTTCCCATGACTTCCCGCCGTCTGTCGAGCGTGACAGGCCGATGTCCATGTGCCCCTGTAAATCGCGGCGACTTCGATAACGCATGTCATAGACCGCCAGCAAAGTCCCATCATTCGTCATGGCAATCGCGGGAATCCGAAACGTATGACACTGATTATCGCCCTGCTGATGTATCACGACAAACGGCCGTTCGGCCTGCGTGACTGCAGAAAAACCAATCAACCAAAAAACCAGTAACAACGGCACAAACTTCATCATTTTTCTCAAAGGTGAAACAGTATGGCAAGCAATGACGATCACGCATAAGCTCCCAACAAGCCGACATAACATCACTCAATCCGGTCGCGTCAAAACTCCTGAATGACGCATTGTAATTTGAAATCGGTCCCAAAGCAGCTTCCCGCAAAGCTGATCCATCGACTGGCCGATGATCCAAGGCAAAAAACTGGTTAGAATGGAGTTCTGACGACTCAGCATTCACGACTTCGCTGAAGATGAAATGGATTCCTCAAGGCAGGTTTTCGAGTCACTCAACCCACAAAATATCCGCGACTAAAATTCACAACGCCATCGGGCACGGATCAACTTTCAGAAATACCAAACTTCGAAACGCACTGAAGCAAATGTCCAAATCGTTCACAAAAACGCTGTTCACCGCGTCGTTGCTGCTCTCAGCAATCCTCGGGACCGCCCGCACCACCGAAGCGCAACAATCGGAAACCAGGCCACTCGCTTCAAAGCAACGTCCGAACATTCTGATCCTGATGACGGATGATATGAGTCGTCGTTGCGTCACGGCCACGGGTGGTAGCCAGGCGATCACCCCCAATATTGACGCCTTGGCTCGCCGTGGCACCGTGATGCTCAACACCGTGCATCAAGGAGGGTTCAGCGGGGCGATCTGCACATGCAGTCGCGCAATGATTTTGACTGGGCGACCACTTTGGTCCGTCACGCCCGACCGACTTGCTTACGCTGGCCCAGCCAACCTGAACACTGCAGACAAATTATTCCCGGAGCAGTTTCGTGAAGAGGGTTGGCAGACGTTCGGAACTGGCAAATGGCACAACGGAAATGCAGCACTGCTCAGATCATTTGATCACGCAGAAGCGATTACCGGCGGCATGCTTCCCTTCAATCAGCGTGATCGCGGTGGAGCCAAGGACAATGCGATCGAAATTGGAATGATGAACCCCAGCTGCCAGCGAATCGCTGGATCTGGCAAGGTGGAAAAGCATCAGACCGAGGGATGGAGTACCGACGTTTTCTATGATGCAGCTGAAAACTTTCTTGATTCAACTTGGGATCAGAAAAAACCATTCATGATGTACGTATCGACGAATGCTCCGCATGATCCGCGGCACGTTCCCGATCAGGTTCTCGCCCGTTTCAAGACAGTTTACGAGCCGCCGAATTACCAGTCGACCCATTCTTTCGACAACGGTGACATGCTGGTTCGGGACGAGATGGTTTACAAGCCACCGCATAGCCCGGAAACAGTACGCCGGGAGCGCGCCATTTATTTGGCTATGTGCACCCAAATCGATGATCGAATTGGAAAATTGGTGAACAAACTCAAAGAGATGGGACAACTCAACAACACCATCATTTTGTTCACAGCCGACCACGGTCTTTCAGTGGGAGAACACGGTTTGATGGGAAAACAGAATCTCTACGATGGATCATGGCGAGTGCCCATGATCATGGCCGGTCCTGGTGTACCATCAGGAGAATCGCGAGAAGGCTTTGCCTATCTGCATGGGATTTATCCGACCCTCGCGAAATTGGCCGGCATTCAAGCCCCGTCCTACACGCAACGCTTCGGGTTTCATGACGTGATGATTGGCAAGGGCACAGGTCAGCCACAACTCTTCGGTGCCTACATGCCCAATGTCAAAGTCCCCAATGGAGTTCGAGCCGTTCGTCAGGGTAACCATAAACTGCTGTACTACACGCACAGCGGTCGTCGCCAATTGTTCGACCTTGAAAACGATTCGTGGGAAACCAACGACTTGATCGGGGACCCCAAACACCAGAAGACAGCCGAGCAATTGATGGCTGCTTTGGAGAACTGGATGGAGAACAGCGGCGATCCACTGGGCCGCCAATAGTAGCGACAGCCCCTGTCAAAGGCCAAACAGCTTTGGAGTCACGCTGATCACAAGACTTCCCAAACCACAGGCGATCCCAACCACTCGCATCGCAACGCCGGATTGATATTCGGGTGCAATTTCCTGTGGGTCTGCTCCCCATGCTCTGCCCCCCCATGCTCTGCTCC
>PKCN01000160.1 GCA_002862205.1 Planctomycetaceae bacterium
GTAATCCCTCAGCGGTAAGAGAGCCTGGGAGGAACACAACAAAGAGCAGCATCAAGGCCGAGGGTGGGTTACGCATGAGGTTTTTGCAGAGAGACATGATTTGCCGAACTGGCTTGATTTCCCGAAGTGGTTTGGGAGTCAGTGCAGTTTAAACTGCCGACCTCGACAAACGTAGTACCGTGATCAAGGCTTATCTGGGCGCTGTGCTTACATCCTGCAGCGCACCATGCGCCGCGGTGAACCCGAGACCGCAGCCAAGGCGATCATCGCAGCTACCACCGATCTCTCCAAAGCTTCAGAGGCTGACCGTAAGTTGGGCGCTGCTGCTTTGATTGACACGATCGAGTTGATCGAAGTCACCCAACTTCGTGGCGGAGTCACGCAGGTGCTTCAGAAGACCAAGGAGGCCAGAGCAGCCTATCCCAGGTGGAAGGCTTTGTCTGCCCAAGCCGGTAAAAATCTGCTCAAACTTGACAAGCCAGGCAAAGCACCATTTCCAGAATTCAATGATTTGGATCTGGATTTCTGAGTTGGTGTTCCGCCGAGAACCAAATGCGTCAAAACTTGATGAAAAGGTCAGACACCGACTCGTGGTAGGTACTTGTCAGCCCTCGCTACCGGGACTTTGAATGTGGTTTGCCCCCGTCATCGTTGACGCCGCTCATCGTTGACGCCGCTCATCGTTGACGCCGCTCACCTGCTCGTGATCGCTCGGACTTCGCTTTGTACTCAGGGGCTGTCTTGTTGGGTATCCAGCGGGCCAGCTCATCACGAATCATCTTGTATTTGGGATGATGGGCAACGTTGTCGAACTCGTTGGGATCATTTCGGTGGTCGTAAAGTTCCTCGGCTCCATCGTCATAAACAATGAGCCGCCAGTCGCGGTTGCGGATCGAGTGGTTTCCTGCATACGAAGAAGTGATTGCTGGCTGTACTCGGGCCTTTTCAGGGTCACGGAGCTGCGGAACAAGAGAGATGCCCTCGAGTTTTGGGTTCACAGGCAGCTTGCAAAGTTCTATCAGGGTGGGATAGATGTCGATCAGACTGGCGGGTTCAGGGCACGTGTTGCCGGGCTGGATGCCTGGCCCAGAAAATACCAGTGGAACTCGTGTTGATTCTTCCCACAGCGTCCGTTTGGCCCAATGTTGTTTTTCACCAAGGTGAAATCCATGGTCACTCCACAGGACAATCAGCGTATTATCAGCATGGGGACTGGCTTCCAGTGCGTCCAATAAGATGCCAACGCAGTGGTCCACAAAACTGATTGATGCCAGATAGGCGTGTGTCAGACTGCGTTGCTTAGCATGTTCGATGACTTCGGCATGGGTAGGGGCTGCGGCATAGTTGTTGATACCCAGAAAATTTTCTGGAAGATCCTCAATGTCTGACTTTGGGTTATTGGGAAGCCTTAGTGATTTTTCGTCATAAAGGTCAAACCACTTGGGTGGCGCGTACAGTGGTACGTGGGGCCGGAAGAAGCCAATTGACATGAAGAAGGGCTGTTCAAAATCTTCCTGCAGGGCTTTGGCTGCCGTCTTGGCAAGCTGATAATCACCCATTTTGTTGTCGGTATCTGGATACTTGCCCCAATCCCATGCCCGACTCCAATGCTTGGGACGATTTAGCAGGGTTGGAGGTGCGGGATTTTTCATGCGACCCAATGATCGGTCAATGTCGCTGGACAGTCTTCCACCAAATCCGTGATGCAATACTTTGCCACCCGAAAGAGTGTAGTAGCCGTTATTTTTGAAGTAACGTTGCATGGTTGGGATGTTGGTCAGCGCAGGCAGTTGCTCGTACTTTGGACCAAGTTCATAGCTGCCATGGGTGGTTGCACTGATTCCTGACATGACACTGACTCGCGAGGGTGAGCAGACTGGCACGTCGCAATGCGCGTTGGTGAAATTACAACCTCGCTGCGCTAATGCATCCATGTGTGGAGTGACCGCCTGCGGGTGCCCGTCCAGGAAGCCTACCCAATCATTGAGGTCATCAATCGCAATGAAAAGTACATTCGTGCTGTCCGCTGGATTGGCCTCGCTGGCATCCGCGGCAGGCTGAAGCCAGAAAGTCAGTGTGGCGATTGCTAACAGGAGGCTGAAGTGTGAGTGGTGGACGCGAGTGAAACCGCTTTGAAGTTTGCAAACGGATGATCCGTTTGATTGACGACTGCCTTGTCGGGCGAATTGGATATCCATCATTGATTCCGCGTCTTTTCCGGTAGTACATTAGTAATGCGTGGGCGGTACAGGCATTCTTTGCCTGTATGATTTATCGCTCATTTCCTATCATAACCCGAAGTTCGAGTGAGGGAATCGCTACTTGCCTGCTGTCGTGGATCGTGATTCAAGTCATCCCCGCAAGTGATGAAAAATCTGGGCAGCGTTATCTTTCATTCTTCCTGGCACTGTGATAGCCAAGGTGATCGCTCATGTGCCGGCGAGGAATGCCTTTTTGAGGGCAATGAACACTTCACAGCGATGGATTCGGAGACGATTGTCGGGGAGCTGTCCTTATCAGGAACAGTACTTCTCGATCTTGCTGGCCCGAAGGTATAGTGTGGGCTTTGGGAGATCAGAGCCAACGTTGAATAGCGTTGAATAGCGTTGAATGCCGTATAAGCTGTGCAGGAAGAGTGATGGAAAACGAAGATCAATCGCAACAGAACTTGAAAAGCACAGAAGCATTTTCTCACCAGTCCACAGCTGGCAAGGATACAGCTGGCAAGGATATGGGGGCAACGTGTGACCTGAGTGAATCAGTGAATGAGGCAAAGTTTGATGTGACGGCGGACTTGGCTCCCACGAACGAGGCTGAGTCGGATCGCGTCTTAAAATCGGGTGCTGCTGAGAAACCGGAAATTACCGCGGGAATGCAGATCGGCCGTTATCGGATTCGTTCGCTGCTGGGCCAAGGTGGTATGGGGTCCGTCTTCCTGGCCTACGATGAAGTGTTGGCTCGTGACGTCGCGTTGAAAATTCCAAAGTTTGATAGCGCAGCGAAACCCGAAACGCTGAAACGATTCCATCGAGAGGCTCGCACAGCCGCGAATGTTGCGCACCCAAATCTGTGTCCGGTGTTTGACATCGGAGAAATTGATGGCTGGCAATTCATTGCCATGGCGTATATCAAGGGATGTCCGTTATCAGATTACACATCGGGTGAAAAATCTGTCAGCCAACGCGGAATCGCCGAAATCATCAATAAGGTCGCGTTGGGTCTGCAGGAAGCTCATCACAGCGGGATCATGCACCGAGATTTGAAGCCAGCCAATATCATGTTGGATCACCGCAGCGAGCCGATCGTGATGGATTTTGGCCTCGCGTGCACCCAAGAGCTTGATGATGATCGACTGACCAAAGATGGCATGGTGATTGGTTCGCCTGCATACATGTCACCAGAGCAAATCAGGGGTGTGCAGAAAGAAATCACTCACGCGACCGATATTTATTCGCTTGGTGTGGTGCTGTATGAAATGTTGTCAGGCCGACTGCCCTACGAGAATGCCGAGTCGACGATTTCTTTGATCGGTCAAATTCTTACGGTTGATCCGCCTCCGGTGGAAACACATGATTCAGAGATCGACTCAGGGCTTGCTGATATTTGTGCCAAGGCCATGGCCAAGAAGGTAGAGCATCGTTTTCAGACGATGGAGGACTTTGCCGATGCGCTGAGAACCTATTTGCAGGATACCGTGAGTCTTGACGCGTCGATGCTCAATTCACCAGAACACGTGGGACTCAAAGAGCAAGTGAAGCTTGCGAAGCGTTTTTGCCAGACAGGCCGACAGACAGCAGCGATCCCAATCCTTGAAGAGATTTTACTGACCGATGCGTCTGATGAATCCTGTGTCGAAGCACGTGCATGGGCCAGGCAACAATTGATCGATTTGAAGTATGCCTCTCCTGATGCTGCGCCTCAAAAGCCAAAGCAACTTAACGATTTGGCTGGACAGATGACGGATGCTTTTTCGGGGCTTGATTCGGTGATTACGAAAATGCCAGCAACACCCAAAGCACCTTCCACCATTAACTCTGCCTTCGAAACATCCATCATGCAAAATCTGTATGCTTCAGAAAAGCAAGCAAGCGAGCGTCAAGACAAGCAGCCTGAGCAGAAAGCAAAGGATTCCAGAAAAGAAGTAAGTGAGGAGCACAGCACGCAAGCGAAAGCTCCTGGATCGATCGCTGACGTCTTGAATGAGATGAGAGAGTCAGCGGCGTTTCGGATTGGTGGGGATGCAGAAAGTGCCAAACGTCAGGAGGATCAAGACGATGCGGGCCAGAAGTCGTGAGATACAGTGATTGATCGACGGTTGAGTGGAGCTGATGAGTGGAGCTGTTGAGTGGAGCTGTTGAGTGGAGCTGTTGTGTGGAGCGATGGTTGATCCTTTCCCGTAGCGGTAACCCGTTGCCGGAAAGGTCGTGTTCTCATGGATGCGATGCTTGGACACGTCATGCTTGGACTCAGTAGGGTCCGTTCAACTATCTGTATCAAAGGTTGAGAACCACTGTATGTCAACTTCTTTGGTGGCCAGGTTGTGAATCTGACGCACGATGTTCATTCTGCCATCGCTGACTGCATCTGTATGCGTGGTGTGAAATGTATCGCCCACACGCCGAAATGATCCCCGCACTGGAGAAGTAATCAATGAGTGATCGGGTGCAAAAATACAGGCGTTTCCCTCCACGGAACCCAGTTCACGCTTGGGATCGTTTGCTACCAGCCGGATGGTACTGAATAGCCGTCCAAAGCCATCTACTTTTCCCTCGAAGTGGATTCTTATTTCCGCGGCATCGACTTCCACAAGTGAAATTGTTCCGGAACCGGTGCCCTTGGTTTGCAGCGAAGTCATCTGATTGTTTTAACCCATCATTGAAATGAATGAAGCCTGGTGTCTGCCGAAGATTGCATGCATGACGTTCATTGTGCATCAAGTCGGTACCGCTGGCAGGAACGGGAACTATACATCAAAAATGTCATGCCACTTCCGATGCTCTGAAAAAGCGATCTTCGGAAACGAAAAGCCCGCCATTGTTGCGCTACCTGATCGGGAGATGAGTGTCATGGATATGAGCAGAAAAGGTCATTTGCATTGTGATACCCAAGTCTGCTTTTCATTTGGAAAAGCTGCAGGCAGCGATGCAACTATGGAGCACTGAATTCAGCTGGTGGGCTGGTTGGGGCTGGACTATGGTTTTTTGTATCGGTTAATAAGTTCCACGCATGATATCGGTATGTACAGATATTTTACCTTGCTCAAACTTTCAGCCTGCGGCTCTGTGATCTCGTCGACGCCTCTTAGTTCAAGCCAGAACACCTTGCTCAGGTCATCGGCCTGTTGATCTGTGATTGAGGTCAAGCCGCTCAAGTTGAGGGTCTTAACCTCACTGAGGATTTTGACCTGTTCGTCAGTGACCGTGGGTAGTCCACTTAATACGAGAACATCAACCTTGCTCAAGCTTTTTGCCTGCTCATCAGTGATGGAAGTCAAGCCGTTCAAGTAAAGCCCTTTGACTTTGCTCAGACTTTCCGCCTGCTCATCAGTGAGTGAAGTCAAACCGTCCAAGCGAATCGAATTTACCTTGCTAAAGATTTCTGCTTGGCGATTGGTAATCGAGGTAAGGTCGCTGATGTGGTAGAGTTCTTCGCCGTAACGCTCACTCAAGTACTCAGCATCTTCATCGGTCAAGGTTCCGCTTGATTTCAACTGCTCCTGGATCCGTTTTAGTGTTTTCACCTCAAAAATCTTGCGCGCTTCCTGTTTCATCTGCTTTTGTATTTCCTGCTCTGTTTGCCCACACCCGGCAAGGATCGCCAGCATCAGAATTAGTAGTTGTTTCATCGTATTGCAGCTTGGTGTGTGTGAGTTTGGTATTTGAGATCCATCAGGCAAAACAGGCCAACATTCTGGCTTTGCCAAATCAAAGTCAACCGGCAACAGGTCGGTACTTGAATCCCGTATGCCACGTCGCGTTAGATCAATGCTGGCCCCGTATGTTCGTTCGCGATGGGATCATGGAATCCGACCAATCTCAGCGTTGATTATCATTGGTGAGTCATGAATGTAGGTAATGCAGCACCAAACGAAAAGTCTGGTTCCAGGATACGTTGGCGGTTGTCATGCACGCTGGTCACTTAAGCTGCAGTGTGTGTCTGGTATTTACGTCCAGTCCATCAACTATCTGCTTATGGTTGCCGGGCCAAATCACTTCGGCAGTGACCATGTCGGTTTTCAAGTCGCCTAACCCGAAATGCAGCGTCAAGTCGTTTTGATTTCCCTCACCTGTTCCACTTTCAATGTGGCGGGTGATGATCTGGTCACCGATTGTGATTCGAACGGTAGCACCAATCCCCGATCGGTTAGCTTTTTTTCCGTCACCAGCCAAAGATAGTTTCAGCCATTTTCCAGTCAGTGGATTGTCGTTGCGGAACAGTTTTCCGGCGGTGCATAGATCCAGGTCGCCATCGTTGTCGATGTCGGCCCAGGCGGCTTGATAGGTAGGCGGCAGTTTGCTTACCTGCTGTGCCTCAGTGACGTCTTCAAAGGTCCAATCTCCTTTACCTTGGTACAGGACAGGGTAGTTCCGGATGTTACCACTGCCCACGCCATAAACTGTGGTAAAGAAAAGATCTTGAAGACCATCGTTGTTGAAGTCGCCGACTGTGGGCGAGGCGTAGGATTCCTGCCACGCCAAGCCGGCTGATTCCGACTTGTCCTCGAAGACAAAGTCTTTCTCCCGGCCGCCGTTCTGCAAAAACTGTGGGTGGTCCTGCCCCGGCCGCGGATGGCTGAAGTTACCAACGAACAGGTCAATCAGACCGTCATTGTTCAGGTCGCTGAAACAGGATCCGATCGTATGGCCGCACACAGGGTATTTGATTCCACCGGTGTATTCGATGACCGAGTCTGGAATTCCATGTGACTTTGATTGCTCTGCGACGTCTTCGAATCCGTTCTTGTGATTGTTCTTCCAAAGAAAATTGGGTTGCAAACGGTAATTCGATACATACACGTCCACGAATCCATCTCCATTGTAGTCTGCAGCGGCTACCCCTCTGGCTGAATAGTTTTCTGGTGATCGCCAGACCTCTTCGAAGACTCCTTGTCCCTTGTTCATGTAGACCACGTCAGGGTGAACAGTCTGCTGCCATATTTCATATCCTCCGACATACAAATCGAGCAAGCTGTCATTGTTGATGTCGATCCAAACGGCGCCGCGTGAATTTTTTGTGGGCAATTCAGGGAATGCGACCGTGTCAAATTTGCCGTCTCCCCTGTTTCTGTAAAGTGCCCCTGAACCCGTGAATGTAAACAGGTCAAGATTTCCATCGTTGTCATAGTCACCCCAAATGCCTTCACCGCCTCTGACGCCAGATTCCGTCACCTCCACGAATCGTTTTCCGTTTTCATTTCTCCACAATTTGCCTGTATACAGATCGACAAAACCGTCGTTGTTGTAGTCACCGAAAGCGGCCTTGCCGCCACCACTGAATCCAAGGTCAGCCGATGCATCGGTAAATTGAGCGTAAGTCGCTGTGGTCGCTGCGAAAGTGAAAAAGAAACAGAGCGCGGTTCTTGTGCAAGGCATTGATATTCACTCAAACTGGTGATGTTTCGTGGGGAAGATGAACTGGGTCCGACAAACAGGATTCGACAAACAGGATTCGACAAACAGGATGTGATAAACACGGGTTAACGCGTACAAGCAGAAAGATGGATGAAATCTTGGTCAACGAAATCAATCGTTGGGGGAACTTGATTTGTTCGTAACTTGAGGCTTGTAGTTTCCGTCTGGCAGGTTGGTAGGAAATGAGTATTTGGGATCCGATAGCAGCGCATACAAGTCCGGGTCGCCACTCTTCACTTTTGCCGGCGTATTCCATCTCCACTCTTCAGAGATTTCTTCAAGACGATTTGGAAAATCCTGTGCACCAAGTAGAGATGTGATTCCCCAATAAATGTATTCAGTAATCTGGCATCGATAGTCGCATGTCCGATCGTAATACGTATACCATGCTTTTCTGGGATACGCCGCTGGCACCTTGTTGAAGTGCCCTCCCCTCGCTTTGTCCATCGCGTTGGCAATTTGAGTGCCACGCTTTTCCCCAAAGACACGCGGATAAGCGTGGGCATAACCGGCGGACGTGATCAGGTGCAACACTTCCTCGTACGTCGCGTCGAAGACGCCATCAGCAGCCCCACCGGGGTGCGTTTCTTCACCATAGAGCCCTACCAACACCATCCGATCCCAAACCCTCTCAGGGATGTGCTGGTGGATGTCAACTCGCCTCGCAGCTCGTTCTGTAGCGAACATCACCACCGCACCACGGTGTTCCTTCAATGCCTTGATTACAAGTCTGTTATCGGGAATTCCGTCAGCATCATTGTCAAGATATTGCGCCAGTACGTTGGCAGCATGAAGCAGTTTTTTGTCTGGCGTATCGTGTGTGGCGAAAATAGTCACCCCGAACACATCTACTTTTCTGCTGAACACGTGAACGAAGCCTTCAGGTTCGTTTCCGGTGGGCGTGATCTCAAGAGAAGTTTGTCCCATCGTAAAGTTGGGTGCAAAGAGCACTGATAAAAATAGCGTTAACCCCATCCGCGAAAGTTTTTGCGTGACAGGAAAGTGCATTACAGCCGCATGAACGTCGGTGATCAAATTGGCTTGTTTTAGGTTCACTGGATGATTTTCCTTTGTCCCGATTCAGTAGGACGTACCATGATCGGAACTTGCCGGATCAGAAATTGCAGAATGCGTCTCTCTGGTGCCCGGTCATGAGAGGTGGAACTCGCTTGCGATCGCGGCACAGCGAGACAGATTAACGTGTTGAGTGATGGAAATCCAATTACCATGGGCACAGGAGCGGTGGAGTGGGTTGGATCAATCAAAGCACCCAGTGAGTGAAAGCTTATCAATGATTGATTACAATGGATTGCAACGGGTTATGGCTCAGGTCCCCAAATGCGGTCATGAAGGAATGTGGGGGTACTTCAGTGCCATGGCGTGATGCCTGATTGACGGCCCGTTGGTAGCGTCTCACCTTCCGGTTTGCGTTCTTTTGAAGACAGATGACAAGGATCGATGTTCAATAGCCCATTGCAATCTTTAGGCCGTGCATTTCGCCACCAAGTCAGGGACGGACGTTTCCGATTCCGCGAATTGCCGGCTGTCTTCTTTGCGTTTGTCGTGCTGTTGATGGTTCATGTTGAAACGGAGTCCGTTTTTGCAGCGGAACAGTTCGAGGTTTTTTTAAAGAAGCACTGTATCGCTTGTCATGGCTCTGAGGAGGAGAAGGGTGACATCAGGTTCGATCTGCTGTCTCGCGACTTCCAGGCAGGTTTGGATAGTCACCACTGGGCAGAGGCGCTCGATAAGCTCAACAGCGGTGAGATGCCGCCGGAAGATGAACCGCAGCCCACTCAGGACGAGATCGCGGCGTTCGTCACCAGGCTCGACTCGTTGCTGAAGGAAGGGCGAGCGGCGCGGATGGCGGCGCGGCCGGCGGTATCGCATTATCGTTTAAGCCGGAAGGAGTATCAGAACACGGTCTATGATTTGTTAGGCGTCCGATATGATCCGGCTAAACCGGGTGAGCTGAACGAGGATACGTTGTGGCATGGTTATGAACGCATCGGGGCGCAGCTTGCGCTCTCACCTTCCCATGTGGATCGCTATTACCGCGCGGCCGACATTGTGCTCGACCGCGCGTTTCCTGCTGCGTCCAGCGAGGCCCGTAAGATTCGCAAGACTGCGGCGGATTTGCGTTACGGTGGCGGGAAGAGTCAGCAGGAGGCACTGGATCGGTTCGGCATCAAGCGGCCGCTGCGGTATCTCCTCTTTCCCGGTCGAGTTCAGGCTGCGTTGTCTTCCAACTGGTTGGGACGGACGGGCCCGGAGCACAGCGGACTCTACAAACTCCGTCTGCAGGCCAGTGGTATCCGTCCACCCGGCGGGCAACCGGCACATCTGAGCATCGGCAAGAAGACCAGTGAGGAGACGGTTGACGGACTCATTGAATTTGACATCACGGCATCGGAAGATAGTCCGCAGATTTATGAGTTTGAGGTGTTTCTCGAGATGCCAACCCAGTTGGATTTCGCCGTGGTGGCCACTGATGTTGTGGACAGACGTGGTGGCGCCGCTTTCCGCAATGCGCTCGCCAGTCGGGGCGGTTACATCTTCACCCACAGCAGTGAGACCCTGTTGCTCAACCCCAATGCTCCGCAGATGTTCGATGGCGAAGGCAACGGCATCTTCTCGACGGTGATCCTCGATTGGATCGAATGGGAAGGGCCGCTGGTCACGGAGGCGGAGAAGTCCCATCGCGATGGTGTGCTGCCATCAGACGACGCGACTCCTGAACTGGTCGCGGAGCATCTTGGGCGTTTCGCCGAACGTGCTTGGCGGCGACCGGTGAACAAGGAAGAGTTGAAGGACTATCTGGAAACTTACCGCGTTGAACGCGAGTCAGGTGAGAAAGCGGCCGTTGCTTATCGAATCGCGTTGCAGAGCATACTGACCTCCAGAAACTTCATCTATCTCGTCGAGGGCGAGCCCGAAACCCGTGAGCGGCTAACCGACTGGGAGCTTGCCTCGCGGCTTTCGTATTTCCT
This sequence comes from Planctomycetaceae bacterium, assembly GCA_002862205.1. Classification (GTDB taxonomy): domain Bacteria; phylum Planctomycetota; class Planctomycetia; order Pirellulales; family Pirellulaceae; genus Rubripirellula. The sequence goes on from PKCN01000160.1 coordinate 10,622, forward strand.
CTGGAGTTCGATGCCAGACGATGCTCTCTTCACCGGGGCGAACAGCGGCGATCTGAACGGCGAAGGCTTGAAGAAAGAAGTGGACCGGATGCTGACCGGCGACCGGATCAACCGCTTTATCGACGACTTCTCGCGGCAGTGGCTCCAGCTTCACCGCGTCGGAATGTTTCCTCCTGATAAAAAACTCTACGCCGCCTACGATGACTGGCTTGAGACGAGCATGCGGCAGGAACCGGTTGAGTACTTCCGTGAGATGCTCACAAAGAACCTGCCGATCGATAGTTTCCTGGCGTCCGACTGGACGATGGCCAACGCTCGGCTGTGCGATTTCTACGGACTGTCGGAACCGAAGACAGGTGGTTTTGAACGCGTCTCGCTGAAGCCTGAGGACCATCGTGGCGGTCTGCTCACGATGGGCGCGGTGCTCGGGCTGACTTCCGACGGAACACGTCATCGCCCGGTTCATCGCGGCGTCTGGCTGAGCGAAGCGATTTTCAACAGGACGCCGCCGGCACCTCCGGCCAATGTGGATCCGATCGAGCCCATTCCGCCCAAGGGAACCAAGATCACCATCCGCCAGAGAATTGAAGCACACGCGACGAACGCGAGTTGCGCGGCTTGTCATCGTAACATTGATCCGTTGGGGCTGGCATTTGACCAGTACGATGCCATCGGTCAGTGGCGCACTCGTGAGCAAGTTGCCGCAGGTGTGGGCGAGGATCCACTGGTCGATGCCTCGGGAGTCATGCCCAACGGCCGTCCGTTCACCGGTTCGGTTGAGTTCAAACAGCTGCTGCTTGAGGACCGTGACAAAGTGGCGCGAGCCTTCATCGAACACCTTTGCACCTACGCTCTCCGGCGTGTGCTCACTGTGGATGACCGTGACGATCTGAAGTCGATTCAAGAAGAAGCGAAGAAGAACCAGTACAGGGTGAAGGACATCGTGCGTGCCGTGGCCCTTTCCGACCTGATCCGAAAGCGGTGAGTGACAGCAAGTTGCTTTCGCCACTGCAGAAAACATAAACGAAGGAAAGTCAGAATGAGCAATATTCGGACCCAATCGTGGTTGATCGATCGCCGTCATGCCCTGCGTGCGATGGGCACCTGCATCTCGCTTCCCTTTCTGGAGTGCATGATTCCCCTCAATGCGGCAGAGCAGCAAACGCAAGCTCCTCGGCGGAGTGCCTTTGTCTACCTCGCCAACGGCGTGCATTCTCTGAACTATCAGATCACCACGCCGGGGAAAGACTATGAATTTTCGCGTTCACTCAAGCCTCTTGAGAAGTATCGCGAGGTAGTCACTCCTGTGAGCGGTTTGCATCATCCGGGAAGCCTCGGGCACCATCACAACTGCATCAACATCTGGCTGACCGGCGGAAAGATTGGCGCTTCGGAACGCAATACCATCTCTGTGGATCAGAAGATGGCCGAAGCGACGGCGCAGTACACGCGTTATCCTTCGATGGAGATTGCCCTGACACAGGGCTCACTGGCCTGGACGGCGGACGGCGTCCAGCTTCCCGCGATGCGTCGTTGCAGTCAGATCTTTGCGTCTCTGTTCGAGGAACCCAAAGGCGGTATCGCCGCCCAGCGGAAGGCCCTGCGGCGCAAAGCCAGCGTGCTTGATGACAACCTTGCGGAAGTGCGCCGGCTTGAGCAGAAGATCGGAGCGGCCGACAAAGGACGTCTCGACCAATACCTCACCTCGGTTCGCGAAGCAGAGATTCGCACGCGGCGGGCCGATAGGTGGCTCGATACACCGCTGCCTGAAATTTCCGATACCGATCGCAAACGTACCAATCGGGACATCGCAAAGACCCAGGCGGGTGACTATTTCCGAACGGTCTATGACCTGATGGTGCTCGCGTTCCAGACCGACGTCACGCGAGTGGCCACGTTCAGTCTGGGTGGCGAGGGAGACGCCTTTGCCATTCCGGAAATCGGCATCACCGAGTCGCGCCACCAACTGAGTCATCATGGCGGTGATGAAGGCTACATGGAAAAGCTCACTAATTACGATACGTTCGCGATCGAGCAATTCGGCTACTTCCTCTCACGACTCGAAGAGACGAAGGACGTCAATGGAAAGCCGCTGCTGGGATCAACGATGGCGTTGTTTGGTAGTGGCATGTCGTACGGCCACAGTCATGGCAACGCCAACCTCCCGCTGGTGTTCGCTGGCGGGTCGGACCTCGGTCTAAAGCATGGTCGCCATCTCGATTTCAATCAGGGGCACTTTGACGGTTATCGACTCGACAAGCCCGGGGAACACTACGGACTTTGCAGTCGCCCTGCAAACCCGGATGCCCACATGAGCAATTTGCTGCTCCTGATGGCCCAGCGGATGGGCGTGGAAACCGATGCGTTTGGCGATAGTAACAAGGTGATCGAGGTATGAGAGGACTGACAAGGGGAAACCGAAGCGTCAGCGAGGGATTTGATGCTGGCTTGGTGGGTGTGGCTCGTCTCTCGCTATCCCGTTGGGTTTTCAGAGTACCGCTAACATTGGTGGTGTACTGCCTCACATTTTCGCTGTTTCTATTCGGCACTTCTGTCAGCTTCGCCGACGAGCCCTTTCGACCCGAATCAGGACAATTCCCCTCGCTGGAAAAGTCGCACTCGTACCGTGGCGAACTGGTGTTCGTGGATCATGCCAACCGCCGCGGCAGCGTTCGTGTTGCAGGGACGGGCAAGTTCTACCGAAACGACCCACAGCCGTTCGCCATGCTTCCTTACGGTGTCATCCGTTATCACGGTGCTCCGGCGGATCTACGCGACATTCCGCTCGGGACTGTGATGCATGTCCGAGCCTTTCTCCCGCCTGACCCGAAGCTTTCCGCCGTGCCGGTATTGCCGGTCGACAACAAGGCAAAAGATGCCGGGCATTATCGTGGAACAGGTACCGCACCCGCCGAGAATCATGTGCTCCTGCTCGAAGACGAACCTAGTCACTGCCTGCACACGGGAAAGGTCTGGAAGCTGAAAGAAGTGGAACTCAAAAACAACGCGGGGAAAATTATTGCCAGCCGCGAGTCGAAGGACGGCGGTGACGACAATGTCACGCAAGAAGAGCTGAGCTTCGATGCTGCGACGCGGCTCTGGCGTGGCCGCGAGCGCATTGGAGTCGCGGATCTGATTGCGGAAGAAGCGTGGCCCGCCAGCGGCAAGAAACAACTCGATGGGCAGGCCGTCCTGCTTGGGATCACCTGGAAGCCTGCAGCAGGGGATGGGTTGAGTGGCGCTTTCACCCAATTCCATATCTCGGACATTTGGCTGGACGACGAAGCTATCCAGCAGGCGGCACACTTTCAGACTGAGACGCACAAATCCTTTATCCGCAGTCGATGGATGCCCGCCAGGATTGATGCCGTCGAGTATGGCAAGTTCGGCCGTGCGACCGTTACCGCAACGCTCTTTGGTGGCATGGATTCCTCTCTCTACAACGATTTCCGTGAGGGCGTCGGGGCTCAAATCAATGGAGCTGAGAATACGTTGAAGCACGCAGCTGGTCACTATGGCCCCAGCCACATGGCTTCTACTGGAAAAATCCTTGATGTCACCCAGGCAACCGGAGAAATTCCCCTCGGCAACAGCGGTATCCGAATCCGGTTTGAGACCGACCTGATCATCGAAGGGATTCGCCCAGGGAGAGTCGTCCGTGTCCGACCAGAAAGCTGGCCCAAGATGCAGATTCCGAGGGAGGAGTACCTGTTCAACAACAGCCCCGAGGATCGCTTTCCGACCCCCGAAATCTTCCCGAAATACTGATTCTCGGAAATCGAACGATGGCACAACTAAAATCGACCTGCTGGGCGGCCACGTTTTCCTTTGGCATGGCCCTTCTTGCAGGCACTGCCCCCGCCCAAGATGAACCCTTTCGACCTGTGGCGGGCACGTTTCCTCCTCTGGAAGAAGCGCTATCCTACCGAGGTGAGTTGGTGTTCATTGATCATGCCAACCGTCGCGGAAGCATTCGTGTTCAGGGAGAGGGAACCTATTTCCGAAATGCTCCGCACCCTTTTGTCATGCTGCCCTACGGCATTGTTCGTTATCACGGCGCGTCGGCCGATCTGCGAGACATCCCGCTCAACTCCGTCCTGCACGTTCGCGCATTTCTACCGCCCGACCCGCAGACCTCCGCCGTGCCGGTGTTACCGGTTGATAGCCGGAAGAAAAATTCTGGCTATAGTGGCGCTGGAATTTACCCGGCTGAGAACCACGCCCTTCTTCTCGAAGACGAACCCAGCTACTGCCTTCGCGCGGGCAAAGTCTGGAAGCTGAAGGAAGTGGAGATCAAGGACCACGCGGGCATGCTCGTTGCCAGTCGCGAGCCGAAGGTCGGCGGAGACGGCAAAGCTAGCGCGGACTCGATGACCTTCGATGCAGCCACACGCATCTGGCGCGGCCGCGAGTGCCTCGGAGTGGAGGATCTGGTCGACGAGGGCATCTGGCCTGCCAGCGGAAAGAAAGTCCTTGATGGTCAGGCCGTCCAGCTCGGGATTACCTGGAAGCCCACGCCGAGTGGCGTGTTCACTCGATTCCACGTATCGGACATCTGGCTGGACGACACCGCAATGCAGCGAGCGGCCCGCAGTCAGACCGAAACGCACAAGGCCTTTATCCGCAGTCGCTGGATGGCCGCGTGGGTTGATGCCGTGGAGTACGGCAATTTCGGTCGCGCCATCGTGACAGCGACGTTGTTTGGCGGCATGGACGAATCGCTTTACGCCGACTTCAAGAAAGATGTCGCCGCCATGATGAATGGAGTCGAAAACACCCTGAAGCACACTGGTGGCAACTATGGCCCTGCGCACATGGCCTCGCGCGGGTCGATCCTTGAGATCAAAAAGACGGACGGAGAGACGCCACTGGGCAGCAGCGGAATCCAGATTCGGTTTGAGACAGATCTCATCGTCGAAGGTATCCGCCCAGGTAGGATCGTTCGCGTCTGCCCCGCCAACTGGCCTCAGGTCAACCTCCCCCGCGAAGAATTCATCGGCGACAGCAGCAATCCCGAAGACCGCTTCCCGACCCCGGCCATCTTTCCGAAGTACTGATTCATGTTTCAGGTATGTCGTTCTTTAATCCCAGCTTCATGCCGTCGGGTCTTGCCTGTTGCCTGTTTGCTGTTTGTCGCTGCCTGTTTGTTGGTTCATGTGACCGCAGTTGGCGAACAACCGGAAACAGGGAGCAAAGAATTCGAAGTCTACCGGCCCACGAAAGGAAGATTTCCTGCTGTGGAAAAGGCACATTCCTATCGAGGTGAACTGGTGTTTGTGGATCATGCCAATCGTCGTGGCAGCATCCGGATTCAGGGGGATGGCAAATTTCGATTCACCAGCCCGCATCCTTTTGTCATGCTGCCCTACGGCATGGTTCGCTATCGTGGCGCAGCGGCCGATCTTCGAGATATCCCGCTGGGAACGATGCTGCATGTACAGGCTTTTCTCCCACCCAACCCGGAAATTTCTGCCGTACCCGTCTTGCCTGTCGACAACCGGACCAGAAAAGCAGGCAACGCAGGTACTGGCACCGCACCTGCCGAGAACCATGTTCTGCTGCTTCAAGACGAACCGAGTTACTGCCAGAGTAAGGGTGAAGTCTGGAAATTGAAGGAAGTTGATGTCGCAAACAAGCAGGGTTTTGTCGTTGCCAGCCGCGCGGGCAAAGCACAAGACGCTGACATGGGTAGGGAAGAAACGATGACCTTTGATGCCGCAACCCGCATCTGGCGAGG
>PKCN01000279.1 GCA_002862205.1 Planctomycetaceae bacterium
TGCTTGGGTTTCCAGACTTGCATCGATACAAACAAGCTTTGCTTCATTGGTGTCCTGAGGATAGGTGAGCCGTTGCGTTAATCTGGTGAATGATTCGCAACCGATGCATTTTCTGGAATTCGGCATTCGATGAATTCAATCTAATTTGATGGGAGTCGTGTCTCGTGGAAGACTGGTATGTTCGACGCAACGGAGAGACCTTAGGTCCAATTGCTGTCACGAAACTTAAGGGACTCGCAGCAGACGCGCAAATTGGAGCGGAAACGGAAGTGCGTTTGGGCACTGACGGTCAGTGGGTGCAAGCCAGCACCGTGGAGGGACTATTCGATGCAATGTATCCCAGCCCCAATCATCCGATTCTGGCAGGCGACTCAATTGATGTCGCGGTAAATGATATCGAGGGCAGTGAAGGTGGGAGCGGGGAAAGCAGCCAAGCCAAGGCGTCGGGTGATTCTGCGACGCTCAGTCCGTTAACACCCGGTGCGGCTAATGCAGCGGGAAATCCTTACCAGCCATCCGCATTGCCGCTGGAGCAGCATAAGGCATTACAAGTTGACTACGAGCAAGGTCTTAGAATGACGCGGGCGGGTTTGTTAACGTGTTACTACGGCATTTGTTCCATGCTGCTTGGTGTCATTGGCAGTGTTCTGGTAGTGCTGGTACTCTCCGTTGCGGTCCTCAGTTCACAAGGTAATTCTCCTGCAATGCTGCTGGCGTCCACCCTGTTTTTTTGTGGTGTGGTATCGATGGGCGGGACAATTGTATTTCTGGTTGGCCAGATTATGTGTCTGGCTGTGCCGGTCGCTAGCGATGCCAGAGGCTACGTGATGGTCGCGCTGGCAATGCACATCGTGTGGCTCATACTTGCAGTTGTTGGCGCAACGTTCTTTTTCGACGTCAATAATGCCGGCGGCGTGGGTTTTGAATCCGGACAAATCTTTTCAAGTTTGTGCCAAGTTTCAGAACTTGTGGGCTTTGTCTGCTTCGTCGCTTTCCTCAAAAAAATCGCGTTGTATCTGGGACAGTTGGATCTGGCATCAGCGGCTCAATCGGTCATGCGGCTGGTCATTGGAGTGGGGGTTATCTTTCTCGTCCTTCCTCTTCTGGTGTTCGTTTTCGCGACGGCGGGATTCGTGAGGGAGTGGTTCTCCGTGGGAATTGCATTGATCGCTGCGCTCAGCATGTTGGTCGCTTTGATTCGTTTCGCAAATCTGCTCGTTCGGGTTGCTCGCGCGATCCCGAAGCATGGGTAGTGAATTCAGGATGCCATTTTTGATGGTGGCATGTGTTTTGATGGTGGCATGTGTTGTGAATTGCAGTTGCCGTCGTTTCCCATCATTGTGCCGAGCGTCGTTGTCGCTGTTCGTTTTCTTCGTTGGGGCAGCTCTGAGAGTTGCGGCACCAGCGAATTTTCATGGTTCCCAAAAAGCATGGTCTTTTGCGCAAATTCGGTGACCCGAGCCTGTATGATGAAAGCCATTCGATTGGATCTTCTGGGATGCTTGGGGTCGCTTGGAAACGAGTGGCAACGGGGCGTTTTTGAGCCATCGATGATTTCCTTCCCAATGCCGTTGGCGGATCGTCTTTGACTGCCCAACGCAGGCCCTTGCCCGGATCAGATTCATCGCAGTAGCTATCGACAGGAACGGAAGCCGACAGCCGGTTTTTGCGAACGGAAAACCTCCCGCTCCCTCTGTTCTTGCTGCGACGTTCCTATCCGTGCTGAGGATTCCTTTCGCTCTCATGACCCGATCAGCTTTCATGACCCGATCAACGGCAACCAACCACCACAGTAGCAGCAATTCATGACAGATCAGACGGATGACATTCAGGCTGTGGAGAAACTTGGCCAGGCGCGGGACGCGATTGTTACTGAATTGCGCAAGACGATTGTCGGCATGGACGATGTCATCGATGAGATGATGATTGCGATCTTTGCTCGTGGGCATTGCCTGTTGGTGGGGGTGCCAGGGTTGGCCAAGACGTTGCTTGTGAGTTCACTGGCACAAACGATGTCACTTTCTTTCAAGCGAATCCAGTTCACACCTGACCTGATGCCGTCAGACATTACAGGGACGGAATTGCTACAGGAGGATCCTACGACTCATGAACGGCGGTTCAAGTTTCAAAAAGGGCCTGTCTTTACCAACCTGTTGCTTGCCGACGAAATCAATCGAACACCTCCCAAGACTCAGGCTGCGCTGCTGGAGGCGATGCAGGAAAAACGTGTTTCCTCGGGTGGTGAAGAGTTTGTGTTGGACAAGCCGTTCTTTGTTCTTGCGACTCAGAATCCAATTGAACAGGAGGGAACGTATCCCTTACCCGAGGCACAGCTTGACAGGTTCCTGTTCAATGTGATGGTCAAGTACCCCAGTCGGGATGAAGAGCTTGATATCATGCGTAGCGTGACTAGCGACGATGAGCCTGTCTTGAACGAAGTCGTTGATGGTCCCACGATTGAAGAATTTCAGCACGTGGTGCGACGTATTCCGGTTGCCGATCATGTCTTTGAGTACGCAGCAGCATTGGTGCGGGCAACACGGCCTGACGAGCCGGACGCACCGGAGTTTGTGAAAAAACTGATGTCGTGGGGAGCAGGGCCGCGTGCCTCGTTGAATCTGATTCTGGCGGGGAAGGCGAGAGCAGCTCTCCGCGGGCGGTGCCACGTTTCGGTTGAAGACATCAGAGAGTTGTGTCTGCCTGTGCTGCGTCATCGTGTCATTCCAAGCTTTGCAGCCCGTTCGGAGGGAATGACCACGGATGATCTGATTGAAAAACTCGTCGCTGAAATTCCTTCTGACGAAAAACTGCTCGCGCGGAAGACAGGCTGAGGCAGATGTCGGATCATCAATCGCAAGCCGGTTACCTCGACCCCGAGGTATTGCAGAAAATAGGAGATCTGGAACTCATTGCGCGTGAGGTCGTCGAGGGTTTGCGGGTGGGCAGTCATCGCAGTCAGTTGCGCGGATTCAGTACCGAGTTTGCCCACCATCGGCAATACGCGCCAGGTGATGCGCTGCGTACCCTCGACTGGCGAGTGTACGGAAGGACCGATCGTTACTACACAAAACTGTATGAAGCTGAGACGAATTTTGATTGCCACCTGTTGATGGATGCCAGCGCGTCGATGAGTTACGCGTCAGGCAAGGTCAGCAAGCTTGAATATGCCAAGTTTCTGGCGGCATCTCTTGCATACGTGGTGCTCAAACAACGGGATTCCGTAGGAATATCGATCTTTGACTCAGAGGTTCGGGCGTACCAGCCACCTCGTTCAAGCATGAGTGTGATTCTGCAGATTGAAAAACTGTTGCGTGATATCAAACCGGTGCCAAGAACCAGTCTTGCCAAACAGTTGCATGACGTGGCCCTGATGATGAAACGACGCAGTTTCGTTGTGGTCATTTCGGATTTGCTGTCTGACGTGGACGATATTTTGGCGGGCCTGGAACGCCTCCGCTTTGACGGTCACAACGTAGTTGTCCTGCACACGCTTGATCCCTACGAACTGGAATTTCCGTTTCAGGGCGCTTGGTGCTTCGAAGGGCTTGAGTCGGAGGAGCCGCTGACGACGCAAGCGGAGCGTATTCGAGAAGATTACCTCACAAGTTTCAACGCATTCGTCGAGGCGATTCGCAACGGATGCCTGGCCTGTCAAGTCGATTACACCACCGTCGATACGTCACGTGCTCTGGATGAGGTTCTCAGTGAATTTTTCCACAAGCGTCAGAATACGCTTGGTGGTCCTGCGGCGGGAGCACGTGGATGACGTTTCTTAATCCACTGATTTTATTTGGGGTGCTCGGCATCGGGCTGCCAATCCTGGCGCATTTGATCAATCGTCAACAGATTCGGCGAACTGATTGGGCGGCGATGCAGTTTCTGAATCGGAGTGTGCGTGTACGCTCACGACAGATACGCTTGCGTGACATCCTGTTGCTGCTGCTGCGTTGTCTGGCTTTGTTGCTGCTGGTGTTAGCGTTGGCGAGGCCCGCGAGTGATAAAGATGATGGATTCAATTTGCCTGGCGAGCAGCGTGCCGGTGTCATCATTGCTGTGGATGGGTCGTTTAGCATGGCGCACGGTGATGAGAACGCGACACGATTTGAACGAGCGGTTGAGAAGGTCAAAGTTATCAGCGAACAAGTCAAGCGTGGTGACCCGGTCTCGCTTGTGTTGCTGGGTGGCGAACACCGGGTCGTGCTTCGCAACGTTGCGTACGATGCCGATCGTTTTGCCAAGGTTTTGGCCGAACTGAAGCCTACCCCTGAGTCGTTGGATGTGAATAGCATCCCCCAACGATTGGTAACGCTGGTTCAGGATATGGACGCACCGCAGAAGGAGGTCTATCTGGTCACTGACACGCAATCGCGGGACTGGGGAAATGTCTCTGTGCCCACAATTGATGCGATCAGAAGTTTGGCGGAGCTGGCAGCTGTGTTTCTCGTTCCTGTCACAGGCAGTGATGACAATCTTGCGGTGACAGGATTGGATCTGGTTTCCGGAACGCTTCGTAACGGAGCAGTCGCTCGCTATCGGGCGACTGTCCATAACTTTGGACAAAAACCGGCTGCTGATGTCGAGGTTCGGTGTCGTGTCGAAGGGGTGCAGATCGACAGCAAGCGAATTGCGATGATTCCCCCGGGTACCTCTCAGACAGTGTCCCTGTTTGTTCCGTTCTATAACGCTGGCCCGACGCGGATCACCGCCGAGATCACCGGTGACAAGCTCGCTAACGACGATGTAAGACACGTCGTTGCTGTGGTTCGTGACACGGTTGCCGTGTTGTGCATCGATGGTTCGGGGGGACCGGTGTCGCAACTCGTGCTGGCTGGTTTGCTTGCCCGAGCTGACAGCGGGACGCGAGCTGGCAATGGGATTGAAGAAGACGAAGGTTATCAGGTGGACACCGTGCAGTGGCCGTCCGTTCCAGAAAAACCGTTTGACGCCTACGATGTCGTCATTTTGGCTGATGTACCGGAGATCACGCCGCAGCAGTCTGAGGCATTGTCGGATTTCGTTCGACAAGGAAATGGTTTGATCTGGTTCGCCGGCGAGAATGTGAAGGCCTCGCAATGGAATCAAGTTTCGGACAGTGCTGGGAGGGCATTGCTGCCTGCGAGAATTGGCTCCGTCGTTGATGCAAGCGATGACCTTGGTGTAGGCAAGCCGCTGTCGCCCACGCTGCCGGATCATGCGATCTGTCGCCCACTCCGCTCGTTGCCGGAAGATCTGCTCAATGAAACGCGATTTTTGAAACGGATGCAGGTTGAGTTGGCTGACGCCAGTGTGCCCGTGTTGAGTCTGGCTGGCACTAACGCACCGTTGTTGCTTGAGCATTCTGTGGGAAGGGGGCACGTTTGTATGTTCACAACCTCGGCACACACTGCCTGGAACAACATGGCGTTGACCCCCGTGTTCCCCATGCTGCTGCAGCAGGTCGTGACTTACATGGTAGGGCGTGAGTTTGAGCAGCCCAGAATTGTTGGCGACTCGCTTTCACTCTTTTACGTTGATCAACCCGACGCGAGCGATGCGGTTTTCGATACACCCTCAAAGAAAACAATTTCGGTGCCGGTGAGCGAATATCGCAGCCAGTACTTGGCGATGCTCGAAAAATCAGAGGAGTCCGGTTTCTATACGGCTCGTGTCAGTGTTCAGGCTCCGGGCATGCCGATCGCCGTCAATGTTGATACTCGGGAATCGGATGTTGCCTGCGTGGACCAGAAAGAATTGCGGGAAAGTTTGCAGGAAACAGGAGTCACGGTTTCTGCCGACGAGGCGGGGCTCATGGCCGACATCAACATGGCACGAACCGGGCGGTCGTATTGGCGGTTGTTCATGATCTCGGCGTTGTGCCTGCTGGTTGCCGAGAGTTTCTTTGCGGATCGCCTGCAAGGACGCAGGCAATCAAATAAGGATGCCACATCATCGATGTCTCTCAAGCAGGAGAACGCGTGAGATGATATTGATGATTGCTGAACGTTTTGATGTTGAGGATTTATTCTGGGCCCGTCCGCTGCCTTTGCCGTGGATGCTCCTGGTGTTCGCTGTTGTCGTTCTTTGGAGTCTTTATCTGTATAGGCGATCGGTGGGGCTCCGACCGACCCTGCGGTACGCGCTCGGTCTAGCCCGATTTTTAGTGCTTGCTGCGATCGTGTCCGCTCTCTTTGAGCCGATGGTTGTGCTGCGCGAGACTGAAACTCGCCAGCGGGCATTTCCCGTGTTGTTGGATGTGTCCGAGAGTATGTCGATTCAGGACCCACGCAAACGTCCACAGGATCTGGTAGATGCCGCTATATCGCTGAACTTGATCGATACAGAACAGGTAGGGGATGTGACCCTGAATTTGGGGGCCAAGCAGCGGGAGGCGATTGCGTCTGCAACGCGGTTGGACCTGGCCACAAACCTGCTGGCGAAAAATGGCCGGCCAGTTTTGGAAACGATTGGATTGGGAGCGGATATCAGGTACCACACTTTTGGCAGAGACACTCAGTTGATCTGCGATGAAAGTACGTTGGAAAGTGGAGCCGCACAGATGCTCAGCGCTACCGAGAAACAAACATCGATCGTCGAAGCAATTGAGATGGTAACCAAATCAGGTGGCACAAGGCCCGCAGGTGTTGTCGTGTTGTCTGATGGGATTGAGACCGGAGTCTCCAGACGCGCTGAATCGGTGTTGCAGGATCTGGGAGCCAGAGGGATCCCGGTTTATACCGTCCCGTTCGGTTTGCCAGACCCTGATGACGTATCCATTCGCAACGTCGTGATGCAGGAAGTTGCGTACTCCGGGGACCGTGTGCCCGTTCGGGTGCAGTTGCAGTCCAAAGGTTATGAAAAACGAACCGCAAAACTTTCCGTGTTGCTCAATGGCCGCACCGTTTCCAGTCGCTCAGTGCGTTTTGAGGGTGGCCTGCAATTCGAGGATATCGATTTTCGGGTTGATATTTATGAGAAGGGAGCAGTGCAGATTGAGGTGCTTGTCGAGCCCTTTGATGATGAAGTGTCAGAAGAAAATAATCGGGCGGAACGCAGCATCCGCGTCGTTAACGAAAAAGTCAATGTCCTCTACATCGAGGGGAACGCCAGGTGGGAGTATCGTTACCTGCGGGCGATTCTGAAACGTGATCCAAGGATCAATGCGACCTTCATTGGGTCGAATGTTGGGCCCGAGGTTGCACGCAACTCGAGCGAACACATTGATCGATTCCCAAGTAACCGTGAGGATGCTTTTCAGTACGATCTGGTCATTCTTGGTGATGTCAAGGCAGACTTTTTCAGCGAAGACGAGTTGAGTTTATTGGAGGAACTGGTGCGTGATCGCGGCGCATCACTGCTGATGCTCTGTGGACCGATGCATTCGCCCAACTCTTACGCGGGCACCCCGGTACAGGCGATGCTGCCTGTCCGATTTGAGGCCGATTCGCTATGGGAAGAAGTTGCTGAGTCAGTCTATCCGGTGCTGACCCCCGAGGGGCGCAGTAGTCTGGTGATGACACTTGAGAATGAACCAGAGTTGAACGATCGCATTTGGAGCCGAATGGCACCGATGGATCACTTGCCGCCGCTGCTTGGCCCCAAGGCAGGAGCCACAGTGCTTGCGGTTTTGTCGGATAGCATTGACCGTGAACAGGGATATCCGCTGGTCGCCTGGCAGCGGTACGGTACTGGAAAGTGTATGTCCGTCGCGACCGATCGATTATGGCGGCTTCGTTACAAAACCGGCGATAAGTACCACTGGCGTGTCTGGTCGCAGTGCATTCAATTCATGACTCTCTCTCGTTTGATGGGTGAGCACAAGCGGATTCGGCTGGAGACGGACCGATCGATTTATCCAGCTGGAAGTCAATGTCGTATTTATGCGCACGTTCTGGATGACAACTTTGACCCGGTCGTGCAGGCCAACTTTGATGTGTTCGTAACTGGCCTCGGTGGAGAACAGATTCGCCAACGCGTCAGTCTACGACCCGACCGCTCTCACCCGGGACTTTTCGAGGGATATTTCGCGGCCTCCAGTCCGGGGCGTTATCGGCTTGAATCCAATGAAGATGATCAGCCAATCTCTAACACGGCCGAGTTTCAGGTCGCTGATGAAAACCGTGAGTTAGCCGATACCGATCTTGATCTCGAAAACCTGAAACGCATTGCCAGTCTTACCGGTGGTGAGTGTTTGAAGGTTCAGGACTTTGCCAGGCTCGTGGAGTTGGTTGACCAACAGCCGGTAGCAACCACGGTGCTTTCCGAGAGATCTCTCTGGGATAATGGTTGGATATTGGGTCTGCTTGTGGGGCTGCTTGGACTGGAGTGGATCCAGCGAAGGAGGCATGATTTACCATGACCACTGTCTCAGCAAATCGTTTGGAAAAACTCGACTCGCGTATTCGTGCTGCTTGGTACCGAAGCCAGATACTTCATCTGCTAGCGGGTGGATTGGCATTCATTAGTTGGGCCATCCCGCTGTTCCTGTTGGGGATGTTCATCGACTGGATGTCCTACATGCCCGCCCCCGGACGTGTTGGAATCCTGGCCGTCATCCTGGGCGTTTCGTTCTATCGGGCGTGGCGTTGCGGTTGGTGTAACCTGCGTTCCTTTGATGCCGTTGCCATTGCATTGCAGCTTGAGTCACAACATGGTGCGCTCAACAGCCTGTTGGTTTCAGCGGTTCAGTTGCGCGAGCAGACGCAGGGTTTGAGTGGTTCGTCCCAGTTGCGTGAGCATACATGCCAACTCGCAGAAGTCGCTGCCTCAGGATTGATGCTTGAACAGGCGGTTCCGTTCACTCCGCTGCGACGCTCAGCTCTGATGGTTACCTTGCTGATTGCAGTGATGGTCGTTTTTTCCGTGTTCAACGGACCGTTTTTGGCGGCGGGGCTCTCACGTTTCTTCAATCCATGGCTGGATGTCGAATATCCGACCTACACACAGATCACCCTCGCACAGCATGATTTGGTGATTCAAGAAGGTGAGAAGGCGTCGATTACAGCTCAAATCAGTGGCGTCGTTCCCCCTCTGGCCACAATCCATGTGCGGACCGGTCAAGGCCAGGTCCGGGCGATCGATCTTGATGTGGTTGATGGTAACTGCACTTACACGATCGCATCGGCGTCGCGAGATTTCAATTACCGGATCAAGGCTGGAGATGATTGGACTGATTGGCAGGAGGCGCGTGTGGTGCCGGAACCGAGGATTGAAGAGGTGGCCGTTAGCCTGGAATACCCGTCTTATCTGAAACGTGAGCAGGAATCGATCGAAGCGTTGACATTGACAGTACCCGAAGGCACCGGTGTGAGCTGGCGAATTGTGTTGGATCGCCCGATTCGATCAGCACAGTTTTTCCGCGATGGTGAGGTAGCGGTTGATTTGGACATTGGTCCTGACGATCGGACGCTCGCTTTTACCGCAGATGTATCCGCGTCCAAGGGATACCATTTTGTGTGGGTCGATAAGGACCACGACTTTGAATTCACCAGTCCACGCTATTTCCTGCAGGTTGCTGCTGATCAAGCTCCACGTGTTGAGTTGATTCAGCCGTCCGCCAATCTGGTCGCAATGGTCGGCCGTCCATTGGACCTGTCCGTTCGTGTGCAGGATGACCATGGTGTTGGATCAACGACAGTGGCTTATCGGGTCAACCAGCGTGATCAAGTGCCAGTCCAACTGGAAGATCCTGCAGAAAGCGGACAGGGCGAGCAGACGATCGATTGGGACTACCGTAATAGTGAGCCTGATCTGCAAGTGGGAGACACCGTGTCGTTTGTGGTGGAGGTCAGTGACCGCTACCCCGAACCGTTGGGACCGCACGTCGTGCGGTCCGAGACACGCAGGATCACTTTTCTGTCGAGGGAACAGTATCTCGCGCAAATTGAGAAGCAAAAAGACCGTCTGCTGTCGCGGGTTCAATCGATTTACCGACAGCAGCGGTCGGCTCACAAGGTTATTCGCACTCTTGAACCATCAGTCGAAGGATATGCACAGGCGTGTCAGCTTGAAGCGATTCGGCAGGAAATGGTGCGAGAGCAATTGAAGGGAATCGCAGGCCAGTTGCGTGTGCTTCTGGATGATCTGGCGGCCAATGATGTTTCTGATGTGGCCCAAGGGGAGTCACTGGAAGCTCTGCGGGTTGCTTTGATTGGCATCGCTGAGACACCTATCGCACAAGCCGCAGACCGACTGCGTGAGCAGTCAGGTGCCGCAGCATCAGAAAGGGCTTCCGGAACGCAGGCTGCCTCGAGTGTGGTCAACACTGCTGCACGAGACCTGGGTTCATTGGTCATGCTGCGGGGGATCGATGCAGCCCAGGAAGTGTATGCCCGTGAGGCACGAATGCTTGCCCGTGTGCAGGCTTCACTGCATTGGCAAGGCATGTCGTTGGAGTCTGCGGAGGACACGCAGGGACTTTCGGAGCGGCAGGCAGAGCTAGCTGCATGGACCACAAAGCTGATCGCCGACTTGCAGGCAGCGATGCGATATCAACAACGACCACTGGCGGTTCTTCGTTTGGTTCGTAGCGTCAAAGACTTGCGAGACGCAGAGACGGTTGAGCGGATGAAGGCAGCGCAAGTATTGATCGGTAACCGTGAACTGGGCGAAGCTGCAGTCATTCAGGCCGATTTGGTGCGGACGTTGCTTGATGCTGAATTCAGCGTCCGGCTGAGCGGAGCCTATTCGACGCTGCTTGAGACTCGTGACCTGATTGGATCACTTGGTGAGGTTCAACGTCAATTGCGAGTCAAAAGTACGGACCTGTCTGAAACGGAATTCAAAGTCCAGCGTGATTCGATCGTTCAGGTTCAGCAGTCTCTTCGTAAGAAGCTTGTCATCATGCTGCTACCGTCGGTACCCGCCCCACGTTCAGAACTGTTCGATGAGCGAGTGCCGCAGGTTCCACCAGTCGACATGCTGCTGGATAAGGCCGGAAATGCCATGGCCGACGCTCTGGTGAAGCTTCAAGAGGGCGATCAAAAGAAAGTTGTTGGGCAGCAACTACTGGCAGAGGAAACCTTGGCTGAATTATTGCTGGTGGTTGAGAGATGGTCGGTGGAAGTCGGGCTTCGAACTCAGGGGCTTGGCACACTCGTCGCCGCATCCAGCGCGAGGATGGCGAGTGTTGAGGAATATGAGGCTCGGGTTATCGGCTACCTTGAAAAAACGGATTTTGCTGCAGCGGAGGAAAAGTCTGTTCAGAGTATTGCGGAATCGCAACAGAATCTCGTCGATGAGTTGGCTGATTTTGTCGCGTCTCTGAAAAAGCAGAACCAGACAGAGACAGATCCCGATTTGCCTCCATTCTTGAGCCAACTTGAAGAGGCCGAGGATTGGCTTCATCGGTCAGTACTGGCACTTCAACAGAATGATGCTGACTCAGGGATCGAATTTCAGGAACAGTCAGCTGACGCCTTGGCGAAGGCGTTTGAAATTGTGGTCGCACAGAACGAGCGATTGAGCCTGTTGCAGGACCTGTTGTTGTTTCAGCGGTCCGTGGGTTTTGCAAATCGCTACATGGAGGACATCGTTGCTGAGCAACGCGACCTGTTGGAGTTGACCGAGGCTTCCGAAATAGAGGCGATGGAGCCCGCGTTGCCACAGTTTGGCAATATGCTTCGTTGCTTGGGAGATGTTTCACCGCTTTTGGATATGGTTGCAGCGAGGCTGGATGTCGGGACCCCGCTGGCGTTC
The DNA here is from genome assembly GCA_002862205.1 of Planctomycetaceae bacterium. Taxonomy (GTDB): domain Bacteria; phylum Planctomycetota; class Planctomycetia; order Pirellulales; family Pirellulaceae; genus Rubripirellula. Next base: position 11,674 of record PKCN01000279.1, read on the forward strand.
GCCAAGACTGACTTTGAAGATGCGATCGCCGCGATCGAAACAGGAGACAAGTTCGACGCGGTCGATGCACAGGACGTTGCAGCCGAGTCGCTTGCGGAAGTGCAGGAATTGGTAAAGGACATTCAAAATCAGACAGGTTACGTCGCCGAGATCGTGGCTTTTCTGCACAATTCAGTCTCCGACACCGCGATGTGGCAGTTTCGCCAGGATGAGCTGCGGACGAGAGCGACTGACGCGAATCCAGACGATTTGCCGAGGATCCTTGAGAGACAGCAAAAGTTGTTGTCCGGGGCTCAGGTTTCGGCCAAGCAACTGCTTGCTGCCACGGGAATGTCAACATTCACCGAGCCGATCGATGTGATGCAGGAAGTCGTGGTTGCGCTGCAAGAGGGAGATGCCGCCTCCGCTGCAGAGACAATGGAACTTGTTTCGGCAGTCTATTCAGAGAATGCGGAAAACCTGCTCGCAGTGATCACGATGCTGCATGGGCTGCCGTCCATTGAAATCGTTGCCGATAGTGATCCGGCACTGGTCCGGTTGGTTGATGCCTTGGCGTTGGCCAGTGACCACAAGCAACTGTTGCGGCAGACCCCCCGTCTGAATGCGGCAGATCGTGCTGATGCGTTAAGCAGTGCGGATGCAACGTTGTTGGAACAACTTGCAACACAGCAGAATAAACTTGCGGAACGTTTGACCGAAATCAGTGCAGTGGGCGAGCCCCATCCAATGCTGACCGAAGCAGCCAGTCAGTTGTCCGATTCAGCCAAGTTGTTCAAGGCCTCTGAGCTTGCTGAGTTGAGGGGACATCAGAAAATTGCCGACGAGAAGTTGCGGCACTTCATTGTTGATCAGGCATTGATACTTGAAACTGCGGCACCTGTCGCTGCAGCCAGTGAGGGTGAGGGTGATTCGAGTGAAGGAAGTGACAGCGAATCAGCATTCTCAGCAGGATTCATTTCTGATTTTGTCAGTGGGGAAACGGCGAAGGATAAACGTACTGAGTGGAAGGTTTTGGGGGACCGCAACCGGGCTGCGCTCAATCAGAACTTTGCACGCGAATTGCCGCTCGAGTATCGGGCGCTCCTGAAGAACTATTATGAAAGGGTTGCAAAATGATTGCGATCACTCGCCAAGCCAGTGTTCACTTGCGATTTGTTGTGGCCTTGATGGTCTCGTGCCTGCTGTTGACGCAGGCTTGTGCCCAAAATGACGCATCGTATGAAGTGGCTGATTCCGATGCCGCGCCGGAGTTGACAGAGGAAGCGGAAAAAGCGATCGAACGTGGTCTGCAGTTTCTTATCAATAGCCAGAATAAAGATGGTTCGTGGACCACTAGCGGAAGCGGTGACTACGCGATTGCCGGTACCAGTTTGGGGCTGATGGCATTCATGGTTGAGGGACACTTTCCCGGGTTTGGTCGTTACGGCGACGCGCTGGACCGAGCAAAAAACTATTTGCTCAAGCGAGCCAAGGACTCGCCCACTGGCGCCATGGGGGTGAAAATGTATGAAATAGGTTTGTTTACCATTGCCATGTCCGAACTGTGGGGGATGACCAGCGACAAGGATGACAATGAGCAGATTCAGGCCGCTTTGGAGCGAGTGGTGCAAATCATTCTGCGCTCGCAAAGTCCATTGGGCGGTTGGCGTTATGCACCACGCCCTGATGCGGGACAGGATACGTCTGTTACTGCGATGGTGTTTGTGTCGCTGGCTTCAGCACGAGAGGCAGGAGTTCTCGTTCCCAATGATACGATTGAAAGATTGACTGGCTATCTGCGTGATCAGGCATTCGATGAACAGCGGGGTGGTTTTGGCTATCAGGGAAAGGGGTACACACTCGCTTGCACTGCTGGAGGAGCTTACGCGGCCCAACTGGCTGGAAATCGCGACACCGAGTGGGTCCAAGCGGCACTCGGAAGTCTCGAGAATGATCCTAAAATGTTTTCGCGGAAAGAGAATGGCCATTTCTATTACACACACTATTACGCCATTCAGGCGATGGTGCAGGCTGGGGATGAACGGTATGCAAAGTGGTATCCAAAAATTCGTGATTCGCTAATCGCATTGCAGCAACCCAATGGGTCATGGCAGGAAAAAGAAGAGGACTACCCCCACAAAACACCGATGTCAATCATCATTTTGGGCACGCCCAATCGGTACATTCCCGTCTATCAACGTTAAAGCGGAAGCTTCTTGCATGCAGGATCGAACAAGACAATTTCGAACAAGACAATTTCGAACAAAACGACTTCGAACGGGGCAATGCCAAACGGCACAAGCCGCGTCGACAAAGCCGTGTCTGCTTTTGCACCTGCTCATTTTGCTGGCCATCCTGCTGGCTGCAAATTCGGAATCGGCGAACGCTGGCAATCATCTGTTCATTCTTTCCGGTCAATCGAATATGACCGGCACTGTGCGGGACGCATTCGCCCAGCGTGTTCAGCAGCACTTTGGTGAAGAAAACGCAGTGGTCGTGATGCGAATGAAGTCAGGTCGTGGGATTCGTTTTTGGGTCGCGGATTACGCGCAGCCAAAAGGGCGTGATCTTTCCACGAAAAAAATGAATTCGAATGGACAGGAATACGAACCACTGATTCAGACTGCCATGGATGCTGCAAAGAAAGCCACGTTTGATACGGTTGGTTTCATTTGGATGCAGGGCGAGTCAGACGCCAATAACCGATTGTCGGATGTTTATGAACAGAGTTTTGTCAAACTGACGGATCAGCTGAAAAAGGATCTCAACCGGGACAACATGTACTACGTCATCGGACGCATCAACGACTACGCCCGTGACAGGCCTGATAATGAACATTGGCGACGTGTCAGAGAGGCTCAGGTGCGTTTGGGAAAAATTACAGGAAACGCCTGGATCGACACGGATGACCTCAACGGTGGCGATGAAGATCAGCCTCAGGGCGATATTCATTTTCCCAGGCAAGGCGCTCGGACGCTTGGGCAGCGTTTTGCAGACAAGGCCATTGAGTTGATTGAAAAACGCGATTTGACAGTGGAGATTGAGTGATGCCGTACGGGCTACGTTGCTCCACTGCCAGAAAGAAACCGATATGAAATTTTTCACCTTGCCGTCGTGCTGGAGTACAAGATGAACTTTGTAAATCAAAGCAAGTGCTATCTGATCGTCCTGATCTCAGGGTGTTTGCTTTTTTGTTTTGTGGGCTCGTCATCTGCAAAGCAGACGGTGGAGATTGAACTGACGCCTGAGGGGAAGCAGCTTCGCCAGGCTTATCAGGAAATGCTGGATAAACTGAGTGCAGAGGTCGTGCAAAGTTTGCCTGTAGAGGCCTTTCCCGCCCAAGCGGCGTTTGAGCAAGCGAGGGCTGCCGTTTCTGCGCTGTCTGCCCCCGGTGAAGACGCTGGCCCAAAAGCACATCAGGAGTTTCAGAAGCAGAGGACTGTTGCCGAAACACGGGCCCTTCAAGCGGCACGGACCGTGATTGCCGACAGTGCTCCAGTTCTCTCGGATGAATCGCTCGATGGCAAGCTGATGCGGATTGCCATTCTGCGTCATGGGACTCCCGAGGGACTCGCCGAATTTGGGCAGCAGGGAGAACAGGAAAAAAAACTGTTGGATAGGCTCTTGGCTGACGAGGTACTCATGAAACAGATGCTCATGGCAGGCGGCGCCAACGGAGGTGAGTACGGTGAAGCGATGCAGGTTTACGCCGCGATTCTTGACGCCAGTGAGGGCGCGAGAGAACCCGGCGTGCTACAGAATTTGGCATTGGGAACCGCATTGCATCAGCCTTGGCTTAGCGGCAAGGAACGCGGTAGCGTCAACGGGACTGTCTTCACTGACAACGAGAATCCTGATGGGCAGGTTGCCCGTCATTTGCATTACGAAAAAGCGTTCCTTGCAGGAGAACTGGATCCCGCTTTTGGGAATTTCAACGCCTGGGAGTGCCGGTTCATTACCAATGATCCCTATACAAATGAGGAATTGACTTGGGCGAGGCAGATGCTGCGAAATTTTCGGCCTGACCACATCACCAATGTGAATCACTCGTGGCGATATGTCGGGCTCGTAAAAAGTGATCTGCCTTATTGCAGTACCACGCATGACGAGTCGCTTGGGACGTCGCAGCAACAAGCTCTCGCTTTGGGTGGCGTTTGTGGGCGACGTGCATTTTTCGGCAGATTCATCACGCGAGCCTTTGGGGTTCCAGCGCGGCGATCGACACAGACCGGTCATGCAGCAATGAATTTTTGGACGCCCAACGGATGGGTGGTGCGTCTGGGGGCCTGGTGGTCCATGAACTGGTGTGGTCCTCAAGGTGGCCTCGATTTCTATCTTGATTCCCAAGCCCGGGAATTTCCCGGGCAATACATGCGTGTGGTTCGTGCCCAGTGGATTGGTGATGCCTTGGGTGAAGAGGACGTCAATTTGCGTCAATACGGACGCGGCGGTGGATTCTGGAATGGATTGGCGTTCTATCAAAAACGTGTCATGGTGGAGGATGCCAACAAAGAGCAAGCGGCCGCCGATGCTGAACTGGCTTCACTCACTGAGGATGAAGCCCGATTGCTTGGCGAGTCAGATAAAATCCTTGGTGATTCCGAAGGCGGTGATTCCGAAGGCGGT
>PKCN01000297.1 GCA_002862205.1 Planctomycetaceae bacterium
TTCTTAGCCAAGGCGAGCCCAAGCTCGTCCCGAGGGCTCAATTCGTCACAAACCGCATCTGATCCTTGTGCAGATCGTCCATCCACCGATGGCCGACCTGCCCAAATCGGCCCATTTCCATTGGCCCTGCTGTCACCATGAAAAGCTACAGCTTGGACTACATTGATGACTTGTACGTCCAGTACGTTCGCGATCCCGCCAGCGTTTCAGAGAACTGGCGGAAGTATTTTGAGCAATTTCTCGTTGGAAGCGGGAGTACCAGCAAAAACAAGCCGGCTGCTTCTGGCAGCGGTAAGGCCGGGGACTCCACGGAAGACCCTACCGCTCAAGCCCTGTGGCTTGCCCGCATCCAAGACCGGGTCAATAACCTGGTACGCGAATATCGCGTGCGTGGTCACTTAGTCGCCAATCTGGATCCTTTGGGTTTTGATCGTCCGGATAGTCCTGAACTGGACCCGGACGTGTACGGACTGAAGCAGGAAGATCTGAGTCGACCGTTCAATGGTGCTTCGGTTGAAAAGGAGCTCGGTGGCACTGTCGATGCCATCCTGACGCGGCTGAGAAACACTTATTGCCGGAGTATCGGTGCACAATTCATGCACATCGACCAGCGCAATATCCGTGACTGGCTTCAACGCCGCATGGAGACTACGGAAAACCGGCTTGAACTGTCACACGATGTTCAAAGACGGATTTACGCGCGTCTGGCAGACGCCACCATTTTCGAAGAATTTGTGCGTCGAAAGTTTGTCGGCGCGAAAACCTTTTCACTTGAAGGTGCCGAAACCCTGATTCCAATGCTCGATCTCGCCCTGGAAAAAGCGTCTCAGCACAACGTCAAAGAAGTCGTGATGGGCATGGCACATCGCGGCCGCCTCAATGTGATGGCCAATATTCTCAAGAAACGGGCCATGAACATCTTCTGGTCCTTTGACGATCCCAACCCTGAGATGAATCGTGGTGGAGGAGATGTCCGCTACCATCTTGGCTACAGCAGCGATTGGACCACCGCATCGGGAGACAATCTGCACATTTCACTGTGCTTCAACCCAAGCCACCTCGAATTCGTGAACACCGTGGCTCAGGGCAGGACCCGTTGCAAACAGGATCGTCGCCGCGACGAACGCCGGCAGGAGGTGATGACCATTCTGATCCATGGCGATGCGGCATTCGCAGGCGAGGGAGTTGTTCAGGAGACGCTGAACCTCAGCGAACTTGAGGGCTACAAGACCGGTGGCACGCTTCACATCGTGATCAACAATCAGGTCGGTTTTACCACAGAACCCAGAGAGGGTCGCAGCACAACCTACGCCACCGACATCGCGAAAATGCTTCAGATCCCGATTTTCCATGTCAACGGTGAGGATCCCGAAGCGGTCGCTCAAGTGGTTTCACTGGCGATGGATTTTCGAAAAGAATTCCAGCGAGACGTGGTGATCGATCTCTACGCTTTCAGGAGGTGGGGACATAACGAAGGTGATGAACCCCGCTTCACACAACCACGCATGTACGCTGAAATCGATCGTCGAGCCAGTGTTCGAGAACAATATCTGGCGAGGCTGCTACAGCTCGGCAAAATCAGCCCAGAAGAGGCAGAGGAAATCCAGCAGAAAAGAACCGAAAAGCTGGAATCCGAATTCGCCGCAAGCAAAAATGAAGCCTTCGTGCCTGATACGCAAACGCTTGCCGCTAATTGGAGCGACTACTTTGGTGGCCCGGAGCCTGTTGGGCACACTGCTACCGGCTATGACCAGGAAAAACTCTCCAACCTGCTGGATGCATTAACACGACTTCCCAATGACTTTTCTGCAAATAAAAAGCTCAAACGACCGATGTCGCAGCGTCGGGAAATGGCAGAGGGAAACCATCCACTGGATTGGGCCAGTGCTGAGGCCGCCGCTTTTGCGTCACTGCTCGTCGATGGCCATCCCATCCGAATGACAGGCCAAGACTGCCAGCGAGGTACATTCAGTCAGCGCCACGCTGTCCTCCATGACACCAAGGATGGCAGCACTTACACCCCGTTGGCCAACCTCAGTCCCGATCAGGCAAGACTTGAACTCTACAACAGTCCGCTCAGTGAAGCGGGTGTACTCGGGTTTGAGTACGGTTACTCGCTCGACAGTCCGGACGGACTAGTGATCTGGGAAGCACAATTCGGAGATTTCTGGAACTGTGCTCAAGTGATCGTTGATCAGTTCATCGCAAGTGCGGAAGATAAGTGGAATCGACTCAGCGGATTGATCATGTTGCTTCCGCACGGCTTTGAAGGCCAAGGCCCGGAACACTGCAGCGCCCGCGTGGAACGATTTTTGGCAATGGCGGCCGAACACAACATCCAGGTCTGTCAGCCAACCACTCCGGCCCAATATTTCCACCTTTTGCGTCGGCAGGTTATCCGAAAGTGGAGAAAACCACTCGTGATACTGTCACCCAAGAGCCTTCTGAGACACCCCCGCGTTATCAGCCCATTGTCGGAATTGACCGACGGAGCCTTTCAAAAAATACTGCCGGATGATCAGGTATCACTTAAGAATGCCGATCGGCTTATCTTTTGTACAGGTAAAGTTTACTACGATCTGATCGAGGCACGCGATCAAAAGAAGCTCAACAACGTTGTGATCATGAGAGTCGAACAACTCTATCCATTGAGCGTCGATGAGTTACTGAGCTCAATCGATGAGCTTCCAAAGGGCACACCTGTGTACTGGGTTCAGGAAGAACCGACCAACATGGGTGCATGGCCTTATATCAAGCTGATTTTCAGCGATGAACTTTCCCGGCAGTATGACCTCAAACGCGTCAGCCGCGTCGAATCCGCAAGCCCCAGCACTGGCAGCATGGCGGCACACAAAATCGAACAAGCCGAATTGATCGAAGAAGCCTTGGCGAATCTTTAACAAATACCTCGCAAGAAACTCACTCCGTGCCCTCACGGAGTTGATCAAAGTATTGCTGAGCATGTTCTCGCTCAGTTCTTGGCAGCGTTTGATTCTCGCTAGGATCACTTTTCTCGGACAGTGAGCCTTGAATCGCCTGCTTGACATCCTCGCGGGTGATTCCCTTACGGTTGGGCCCATCGGCAAAACCAGTGATCACTGCTTTCCCTTTTTTTACCTTGCCCCGTACCTGAGTTTCATAGGTGTTCGTATCACCTTCCGCCTCGGGCCGGTCGCCCTGCCCGGTTCCTTCACCGAGTCCGTTACCCTGCCCCTGACCTTGACCCTGACCCTGCCCCTGACCTTGACCCTGACCTTGGCATGACTGGCAGCCACCACCCTGACATTGCTGACAACGCATCTGGCTCTTTGACTCCGATAGCGAATCGAGTGCTGATTCGAGATCTTCCAGTTCTGACATCTCCTGCTGCATCTGGCCCAGTTGATCGGACATCTGCTGCAACGCATCGGCCGCATCACTCGGACTGCCTTGCTCACATGCTTCTGCAGCATTTTTCATGGACTCCGCCATCTGCTGCATGTTCTGCATCTGCGAATTTTTCTGCTGCATCTGATTCAACTTTTGCTGCATTTGAGCAGCTTCGGCACTTCGTCCTTCTTGACGCGCCTGCTCAATCTTGTCTTTCAGTGCCTTTTCTTTCTGTTTGTGCTCTTTGACCGCATTCTCAAGCGCCTTTTGCATTTGCTTGACTTGGTTTTTCAACTGTTCCTTTTCCTGCTCGCTTAGCTTCCCCTGACGCATTTTGTCAGCAAGTTCTTTGACCATGTCTTTCGCTTTGGCCAGATTCCCTTGTTCGATCGCTTTCGCAACTTTGTCACCAGGCCCCGACTCCAGCCCCTTCATTTGCGACAAGGCCCGCTTCATTTGCTCTGTCGACCCGAGTTGACTGCGACGCTCTTCTAATTGCTTTTTCAGATCGTTCATCTCGATCATTGCATCTTTACGATTCAAATCTTTGCTCTTGGTGATTTTGTCGAGCTTGGACTCCATCTTCTTGAACATGTCCTCCGCTTCTTTCAGACCTTCAGCCTCCGCTTTGCGTCGTTGCTGTTGAATCCGCTTCTTCAGTTGCGAAGCGACCGTTTGCACTTGCTTGATTTCCGTCTGGTCCACCTTGGGGGTGTTACTTGCACTTGACTTGTTCATTGGCTCCGCCACTAGCAATACCACCACAAGGACCGGAACCATTGACATGGGCAACCAGCCAATCTTGTTGGGTTTGAGCTTGAAACGCTGCGCTACATCGATTTTTGCAGCCCGTTTATCAGCATCGGCAACAAGCGCAAGACCGAAGTCACTTTCACGATCGTTTTCATTCATCGCCATCGAACTACTCACCCGTTCACGCAATCCAAAACGTCGATCCAGCTCAGCCGCGACGGTCTCAACCGAGGGAGCCTTCACCAAGGCATAAACCCCAGCGGCGACAAATGCTGCTGCCAGACAACCCCCTATCCAGCTGTAATTCCAAGTCTCAACATTCACATCCATGAAACGAATCGCTGGCAATGCTATCGCAACAATAGCAATCAAAAGACCCGAAAAGAGCGTCACACAGAGAGCTTGGCCAAAACGCCCGAGAATCAATCGGCGGCGAGCACTGCGAACTTTTGCTTCGATACGATTCATTTTTTCAATCCTGAGAATGAATTGGGGACCGCCACTCTGCCGATCCTGTTCTTAACCAAAAAACTGCCCAACAATCAACCAAGACAATCAACGAAATGGCGGGTAGGCAGCATTGGCTATCTACTCTGTCTTTATCGCCAAGTTAGTATAGAGGGCTTAACCTCGGTTATTTGAGTGCGAAACTCCCCGTTTTTGCGAAATGAGGGTGAATCCATCCGTTTTGGACTGAAATTCAATGATTCAGCAAGCTGAACTGCGAGATCCCGACAATTTTCCCGACGCAGATGTCGTGATCTACGATGGACACTGCAACTTTTGCAAATCTCAAATCAAAACTCTGAAAGGTCTGGATTGTTGCGGAAATCGACTCGCTTTTATCTCGCTGCATGACCCGAGAGTTCAGCAGCGGTATCAGGATCTGACCCATGAGATGATGATGGAGCAGATGTATGTCATTGATCAGACTGGAAATCGCCATGGGGGATCGAACGCAGTTCGATACCTCACTCGACGGCTTCCCACCCTCTGGCTAGTCGCCCCTGTGTTACATCTACCGGGTACGGCAAGACTGTGGCGTTGGCTGTATCAGCAGGTCGCTAAACGACGTTACAAATTGGCTGGTAAATCCTGCGATGGTGACGCGTGCAGTGTTCACTTGGATTGAATTCGACGCTCGCTTGCAATCTCACTGGTGAGGTCGTTACCGGAGGAAACAAGCCATGAGCTCGACTCTATCGATCCTCGCACACAAGCCTCGCAATATTCAGACACAATGTGGAGGTCGACAGCGATCATGTGCTCATTACGCGAATGGGTTCGCAAACTGATGCGAACGCCAAATTGTCTGACTTAGGCAAACCAGTTGACAGCATTTTGAAACATGACCATCCCGTCCCCAACCTCTGGCTGCTCGCTGCGGCGTGTCCAATTTGGATGCTGGGTGGCATCTATGTGTCGCTCGGGATGTGGCATCAGCCCAAAGACTCTTCCACTGGCATCGCAAACGCCAGCGACGTTTGCGTCAGCCCCATTAGGATTATGCGGAAACGACAGAACGTCGTCCTGAACACCGCCCTGCACTCCTTCTGAGTATCGAATCGCCAGTCGCCCCTGATCGCGGAGTTGGTTGAGAACTTCGGCATCGGCAGCCACAAACTTCCCTTCCGCGTGGGCCATCGGAAGATACATCTGCTCGACGCCCTGCAGAAAAACGCAGGGCGTCTTATCAACCGCCAAATGCACCCACCGATCCTCGAAGCGGCCATGATTGTTCCAAGTCAAAGTTGCCGGCGTCCCATCGGACTCTCCAACGCCCTCAGTCAACACACCAAGTCGCATCAAAACCTGCATCCCATTGCAGATTCCCAAAACCAGTCGATCACCATTCCCGTGCACAAATGTCTGAACCAGATCCGCAAGATGCTGCCGCAACCTTGTCGCCAAAATTCGCCCAGCTGCAATATCATCGCCATAACTGAAACCACCAGGTACGCAGAGCACCTGATATCGATCCTTCAGCGCTGGATTTTCGATCAGACGATTCACATGGACCCGCTCAACTGACGCCCCCGCTCGCTCGAAAGCAAACGCAGTCTCTTCATCACAATTCGTTCCTGGTGCACGAAGGATCAAAACTCTGGGAGAAGTCATGTCAGATCACTTAGGTCGCTGGTCTGGGAAAGCTTGGAAGTTTAGACCGCTGGTGGCAAATTGAGAACCACGTATCCCACAAACCGTTTCGGACGGTGCGGGCAAGGTCTTGGACCACCGGCAAGACCACCCGCTCAACAGGTGGAATCAAGCTTGATTTGCAGTCGCCCGTGTAAAGTGTCCCAGCCGACGACCACGCCTCTGCCCTTCCAAATGCCTTTCCCAAGTTGCTCGAACTCATCACCCAAATCATGGGGAACGTACAGCACCAATGGCAGTCGGGGATCGGGATAGCGTGCCCACACGGCGTATCCGTCCTGGTAGACGTTTGGATCCTCGTCACCGGCATACAACAGGCGTCTCTCAATTTGGGCCTCAAGATTGAAAGAAATACCCTTCACCGCATCAACCACCATCTCCACTTGATCTCGATGACTGCGAACAGCCCAAAGCTGGTCAATTGTCTCCTCGAAAGTCAGTTCTCCAGCGTCATTTGGGCTTTGAGCTGCTGAGACCAAAGAGTCGTCTTCCCCGCGTCTGCTCTGCCCTGCCGAGCCCATCGTAGCAGAACCAGGCTGCTCCTTCCCTGTTCCAATATTCTGCGCTGCCGAAGGCACAATACAGATTGGCAAATTTTTCGACCAATCGGGCCAACGCGGAATATCCACCTCAACATCAACTGACCAGATCAGCGAATTCTCTTTGAGCGAAATGGAATAAGCAGCATCCTTTGGTAACCGAAAGGAAAAAGGGCAACGTGTTTCATTTCCAGCCTTGAGAGTGGCGTTCTCTTGAAGTGTCTGTGTTGTTTCAAAAATCACATTTTTATGAGTTCTCCTGTTAGACCCGCTACCGCTGATACAAACCTCTGTCCCTTTCAAAACCACGGTAATTGCATTGAGGGTCACCGTTTTTTTGGTTGTGGCAACAAACTCACCGACAACTTCGCTACCGGGTGGCAACGTATCCTCCTCAACAAAAGCATGTGGTGTGCCAAGCAGGTGCTTGGGAAGAAACTTCCGGACAAACCAATAGCTGAAAGCCAACGCCGCCAAAACCAGAAGGACTACGATCCCAATTCCCCCCATCGCCAAGAACTGTACTCCCAACAGGACCGCAACAATCACCCCTCCAACGACTTTTGGCTTGCGTGATTTTTCATGGACCACGCGGACTTCAGCTGCATACCGGCTGGGCACCTGTGTCGCCTGCACCATGAACGGCGTTGCAGTCTGGGGATCGAATGCCCAGGGTATTTTTGCCTGTGCCTCGACATAATGATCGATCGAGAGAAAATTGCCGTGATAAGTTTGCGGCCAATCCCCGGCGGTTAACGAGAACCGATATTCGCACTTGGTTCCCCCCACCCATTCACCAGAAAATACCGTCACTTCGTCAACCTTACCGCTGGTGACGTTACCACGACCATGTGTTTTCCAGCCAGTCGAAAGCACGAGTCCCGAACATTTAACATCCGCGTCCACCGTGACATGAACGGTACCTTCTACCTTATCTCCGCTGCGATATACTCGATTTGGCTCATCCAGTTCAACCAACAAATCACACTTCGCCATCCGTCCCTATCTCCAAAAGTTGCTGAAACTGCGCATACAGTTCATTTTCCATGCTGCGTATATCGTTGCCAAATTCCGCAACAAGAATTTCAGCATCAGCTAGCGATAGTTGTGGTATGGAACCACTCTGCACTCGTGATGCCTCAATCCTTCGATTCAACAATTCAAGCACAAGCTGTGGACTGTTGCCTTTGCCGATGTGCTCCGTGTAAACACGATAACCGTACTTGCGAAGGATACGACTCAAATCCCTGTGCGTTGCAAGGATGAGAGAACATCCACTGGCAAACACCCGATGCCTCGCAGTTCTCGACAGCCGCTGCGCTTCATCAATCAGGACCGGATTTCCCGCCCCAATGGGTGGACATGGAGGCCGTTCAGGAATGTAGGTGTAACTCGATTCACGTAACTGTGATCGCAACTTCAACATTCTTGTCGTTTTACCACGGCCACATTGACCAATGAATTGCACCGCGCACATGGGCTGTCTCAGCATTTCAATCAAATGATCAACATCCACCACTGCGAGCTCTGCTCGTTCCTCCGGTGTCAGTTCACCAAATGGATTGCGATGCAAGTTGAGTCGTGCCCAAGGCAACCACTCCATTGCTGGCCTTTTTTTAGTGCTCTGACGCATTGATTCCCAGTCGGTCCATTCTTCCATTGCTGTGCTAACAGTATCATGTTCACCGATCAATCCTCAATGCAAGCCATGGCAATCGTGAACCGACACACCGGCGGCAAGTACGTCTCACTTCGTTCCCTTGTACCACTCGCGTTGTTGGCGTGTGGCACAGGTCTCGTGATGATCGGATTCCGTTTTTCTGACCTACGTGAAGCATTGTCTCGCTACGGAGAATGGACACCACTGCTGTTCGTGATCTGCGGGGTTGCAGCGATGACGGTTTTGGTCCCTAAAACGGCAGTATCCCTGTCCGCGGGCGCGATTTTCGGAACGCTTCTCGGTGGTTTTCTGATGCTCTTGATTGCTGTTGCAGCAGCAATTCTAAACTACTCCATTGCTCGGTGGTGGCTACATGACACGATTTGCAGCAGACTGGATCGTGAGCATCAAAGTGCCTCCCAGAAGCGACTCATGGCGATTCGTAATTTGGCGGCAGAAGCTGGCTTTCTATTCCACCTGATGGTGCGTTTGACCCCCATTCCAACAACCCTGATCAGCTACACCATGGGCGCCAGCGGCAGTCGGCTGAGACCTTTTCTATGGGCTGCCGCCGTTGCAGTGATTCCGCAACTACTTTGGGTGCAAAGCGGAGCCTCTGCCGCAACCATCGCTGATGGTTCCGCATCAACAATTCATTGGGTAACAGTCATTTCATCCGTCGCAGCAGCCGTGATCACAAGTATTCTTGTGCCAAGGTTGGCTTTGCAGCAGCTCAAGCTGATGAAGTAGCATAGGTAAAGCATGGAAACCAAGACCGCATCCCGAGGCACTTCTCGTCCCACCATCTATCCCTCCGGGATCGATGCCTGGATTGTAGTCATGTTGATGCTGGCCCCACTGACGTCCCTCACGATCGGCCTCTACCTCCTGCAACAAGGACAAGGCAGCGGAGCGATCACGTTGTTTCTATGTGCAGCCGCGGCAGGCAGCCTTAGCGCAGCAGCAACCATCCCATGCCGTTACACGCTTCATGAAGATGCGTTAACAGTACGCTGTGGACTCCTGTGCTATCAGATTCCGCTTACAGAAATCCTGTCTGTCTCCAAATCTGCAACCATACTCAATGGCCCCGCCCTGTCGATGAAGCGAGTGCTCATCAAAACATCCACACGGCAGCATATCCTATCGCCAAAACAACGGGATCTTTTCATCGAGGACTTGGGAGACTCTCTGAAAAACAACAAATCGACCAATTCAGCTGAAGCATAATGGGATCAGTTTTCTGACTTGGAGAAAACGTACTCGTTACAGCCCCATCCATTCCCTACTGTTTTCATGTTTTCGAGTACCCATCCTCGTTGACGCAGGAGGTCGACAATCTGTTCCGGCTTTGCGACTTCAAAAGGCAAGCCTCCTACCCAGTCGACCCAGTCATGCCACGCAGACATTCCCCGATCCTTGCGTTTCGCCTGCCAATCGCGAAATGGCAATGGGTTTCTGAATTTAGCCAAACGTGCCAACGCGAACTTGCACTCATAAACCGCCGCCACAGCGAGTACCCAGAAAAACCGCAACCATGACGGTATCGCGTTGTAGATTCTCTTGATGTGTAACCACCGACGACTGGCCCCGCCCTGATCATTGTAAATCGCCAGACAAAACACTCCATTTGGCCCAATTCGTTCAGCCGCCATTGAAATGGCTTCGTTCATTGCCCCGGTATGGTGCAACACACCCCACGAATAAACAATATCCGCGTACCCCAAACTCTGCATCAAAACGGGGTCAAGCACAGACCCTTCGTGGATGTCCCACTTGCCGGATTTCGATCCAAATCTGTCTCGCACTTCTTCACTACAGGCAACCGAGAATTTGTCGTAGTCGATCGAGATCACTTCCGCACCTAAACGCTGAGCAGCTAGCGAAAAGAGCCCGCTCCCGCAGCCCAGATCCATAAAACGTTTTCCATCAAGTGTCTGCAGTCCCAGCAACTGTTGAAGCGAACGAACAGCCTGTGCGATACGATCCTCGTCCAACTCGGCAAGAAAAGACTGCCAATTTTTGCCAAAAGCAAAGCGTGCTTCCTTCGTCATGCTATTGGTTCCATTAAGAAGCGATTGATTTTCCCAGGACTACGTTAACTGCTTACCGAATACAAATATCCAAAGCATTCCAAACACAGTGTAATCCCATTCTCCTGAACAACGCCGGAAGCAGATGCAAAGAAACATCAAGTGTCGCAAAGGCTGACATTTCAAAACTCACCGACCCTGAAAACAAAAAACGACCGGATAAATTCATTTTCCGTGAAGGGTCTTTGAATAGTCGAGTCTAACGCGAGTGTTTTATGCTGACTACAATACGGGTCCGCTACTCCTGCCGAACCCGTTGCATCGGTTTAAAACAATTCGCTGTTAGCGTATAACCAACTGCCTGTAGGATCCATGCAAAACCTCTGGCAACAGTTCCAACTTCCCCACGATTCGAAGATCACCAATGAGTCAACATTGTAATCGCCGTTCATTTTTGAGAGTTGCTGCTGGCGTCTCGATCGCTTGCCCTGCCATTGTGACCAGTAAAAGGTCAGCAGCGCAAAATGTGATCGGTTCGGGTGATCACAAATTCGAATGTCAACATCTTTTTCCGCAACTACCCAACCAATTCTCGTGGCAGACCACGCACAATGTGGCCGTCGATCCTGAAAATAATTTGTATGTCATTCATGAAGGAAAGGTCAGTCAAACTGATCACCCCTCTATTTTCGTGTTCGACTCGAAAGGGCGGTTCCTACGCGCTTTCGGGCAACAATTTCAGGGTGGAGGCCACGGACTGGAAATCCATGTCGAAGATGGCACTCCCTACCTTTACGTAGCCGCCTATCAACAGGTCAAATCGATCGCGAAAATGACTCTGAAAGGTGACTTGGTCTGGCAAAAATATGCGCCCATGCAAAGTGGACATTACGCAACTGGCGAAGCCAGTAATCCACAACGATCATGGGGACGAAATCGTTTCCTGCCCACCAACTTTGCTTTTCTGCCCAACGGTGATTTCCTTCTTGCTGATGGCTACGGTTCCTACTACATCCACCGCTATGACAAGGATGGTAATTGGCTGTCATGCTTTGGGGGTACCGGCCAGGGGCGCGGATCATTCAACCTTCCCCACGGTCTGTGGGTCGATACGAGAGAGGGTGGCGATCCCGAAATCGTCGTTGCCGATCGAGCTAACAATACTTTGCAAATTTTCAATCTGGCGGGTGATTACCAGAAAACCGTCAACGGATTTGGTTTACCTGCGAATATTGACACCAATGCAGAACTGATGCTTGTGCCAGAACTGGTTGCAAGGGTTTCATTGCTTGATCGTCACCATAACACAGTGGTCACGATCGGCGATGACCGCGAACGTGTTCTGAAAGACAAGCAGGACAGCAAAGGTTTCTCGATTCGAGCAGATGAATCAAAATGGCAACAGGGGAAATTTGTGCATCCACACGATGCGTGCTTTGACCTGGAAGACAACATCTACGTCGCCGAGTGGGTGAGCACCGGTCGAGTCACCAAATTGACTCGTGTTTGAAACACTCCGTCGCCTTGAATTTCTAATCATGCATCGTGGTCTGTGATGGAGTTGGCGACTGACTGCGACGATTCGCGAGGACCAAGAGCCCAGCGAATGTCAGCAAAATGCCCAGTGACAGTGGCCACGTCACCGGCTCCGAAAACAACAACACGCCGGCAACCGCGGCCATCGCCACCTGCGATGCATTGATCAGATTCACAGCCACAACGGGCAATGCCTTCAACGACACCGACAACGCGACAAAGGCGCTGAAGTTCAGCAAGCCCGCTGCAACCATCTTAAACCACTGCGACGAATCAACTACCCACAACGAATCAAGCCCGCTACTGGCGAAGGTCGCGGCCCAAAGAGAAACCGTCCCCACAAGTCCACTGATGAACATCGTTGCAGGTGCCGACACTCCTCCTCTCATTGTCTGACGCATCACGGCACCAAAAAGAGCATAAGCTGCACCCGATGCAGCGGCACACAGTGCGCCCAACCAGACTGGATAATCTGTGGATGAGGTTGCGGGTGTTACGGAAGTACTGGGATGGGAAAGGACTACCACAGCGATCATGATCATGACCATGGCCACAATCGTTCGCAAACGCACAGGCTCTCTGAGCAACAAGCGTCCCAAAATTGCGCCGCCGACTATCAACACACCAAGGGTAATGGGCACAGAGGCGGCTAACCCGATCGTGCCCAAGGCGATCTGAAAAGCCGCATTGCCAACGAATTGACCAATGAGACTGACGATGATGAATCTTGGAATCAGACGTCGACTGGTCGCCAAAGCCTCACCCCGCATTAACATCCACAACAGAAATGGGCTCAGCAAAATGACGGTCGGGGCTGCCTTGACTGCAGCCACCAAAAATGGATCCACCTCTACACAATGACGAAGTGCAATATTCGCCATCGTATAAAGAACAGCCGCCGAAAACCCCAACAGGACTCCCATCATGCTTCCCACCGGAGGCCTTAATCCGCCAGCTGCTCTTGAACCAAGTGGATGCTTTTTTTCGTCAGGCGATTTCGAATGGGATTTCAAATCGTCACCGACCGGCACACCAGTCGAAGCCTCTGCAGGAGAATCGCCTGAACGGAAAACCTGTGCGGCATCATGTTCAAGTTCGATTTGAACATCAGAATCATTCATTCAAGGCCTTTAATTCCTCGTCTTACGGTTCATTTCAACGGATTACCCAGCCTGGAGGTCACGGTCTGCATGTCACAGTCTGATTGGGCATACGGAAGTCCAATTCCGATATCGCGCAGAAACGATGCATCCTTTGGTACTACAACGGTACCGCAATCGATTCCATGGTCAGGGAGTTTAGAGCCGTGGCAAATCCTCTTGAATCCCATCGCTGATCACGTTCTCAGACACTGATTGGGAACCAATCCTTGCAGAAAAAATACGATCATCGGTTTCAGTCAGATCTGGCCGGGCAACGACCACCGTCACGTTGTCCTGCCCCCCTGATGCATTGGCAAAATCCACCAGACTCCGACAAGCTGCCTCCGGTTCCTCAGTCACTGAAAGCACATCGGCAAGCATGTGCTCGTCAACATACCGATGCAAGCCATCGCTGCACAGGACAATCAGGTCCCCCTCTTCCAGATCCACTCGCCGCGCCTCAGCAATCACCTCATCATTTGAATTTCCACCCAGCACATTCCAAAGCACGTTGCTCCAGCGACTGGTCGACTCATCCTCTGGCCGCATGCCACCCTCCTCGACCATCTGCCTTGCCAAGGTATGGTCAGTGGTCAACTGTTCCACAGCGCCGTTGCGATACAAATAGCACCTGCTATCACCTGCGTGAACAACGAACAGTCGCTTTCCAATGCGATGCGCCATTGTCAACGTTGTCCCCATTCCACTGGCCCATGAGTTTTTGACAGACTCACGCAGAATGGTCGAGTTCGCGTCCTGCATCAATGCCTGTAGATCGGAAACAAATTCATCTTCTTTTCCATCATCACCATGAAAAAACCAATGGACACTATTGAGTAATCTACGTACCAAATGACTAACCGCCAAACGACTGGCCTGATCGCCAGCAGCATGCCCCCCCATGCCGTCAGCAACCAACAGAATTTCTCCCTGCACACGTCCAAATACTCGCTCACCCAAGTCCAGCGTCGTCGCCGACACCAGCATCGACTTGCTCAACTCAGCAATCAGAAACTGATCCTGGTTTGACTCTCGAACGCGACCGCAATCGCTGATTCCGTGAGTCAAGGAAGACAACTGTTTCGTGTTCCTCATTGCTACATCCAAAAGATCGTTCGACTGCTTTTTGACCTCATCACTCAAGTTGCTCCTAGCAATCGCGAATCATATCAAATTGAGGTTGGTTTGAATGGGCGTGGCAATCTGACCACCTTACTGCACACTTCCGTCCCAAAAATCGTTAGCACAGGCCTCCTTCGCCCGCGGATCGATGCAAACGCTGAATGTGATGAAACATCCCAACTTTAATGAATCAAAATGACGATTCCCATCGACGATCCCGGACCTGAACAACCAAGATCACCAATTTGCCAAGAGTCACCGATGTAATCCCAAGAATCGTGTTGCCGTGACTTGTGACTCACTTACTGATAAAAATCCAGCATTCCTGACGCTCGCGAGCCCAGCAACCTGTTTTCGCATCACATCAGTTGCCCACCACATGCCAGATTTTGATCGAGACGTATTGAGCAGGGTCGGACTGTGATCCGGTGCCTGCTGCACCTGCTCAAAGTCACGGCCTACTTTCTGGAATGCTTTCTTATGGGTCCCGGCATCCTCGATAAGATTCCCGAAGACAACGTCAAACTCTCTGCTCCATTGCTGAAACTGGCAACCGCTCTTGCAGCTTTCAACATTGGCTGTGAAGTCGCGTGCACAAAAGTCCGACGAATTGCGAAACGCAAAATGAGCTCACGAGGATAAACTCGTGGGCCAAGTCCCTGCTCTGTGGACCATGACTTTTAGCCCCAAAGATTTGGGACAACCAAGTGGACTACCCTTGAAGGCCAGCACGATATTGCCAGCATTACGACCATGACTTGTGGAAGCAACCACGAGTTGCAAGCAAGCTATGAATTGCCCAGCATTCAAGATTCATTTTACAACATTTATAATTCAGTCCTTGCCAATCCACCTCAACAGTGCGAGGCTCTTTGCGGTAACAACTTCTACGCTTACATGATAGGGGCATCATGCTGGCACGTTTGAAGACGTTCACGCTTTCGGGTATCGAAGCGATGCAGGTTGATGTCGAGGTGGACATCTCGCCAGCCGCGATGCCAAAAACGATTTTGGTTGGACTGCCGGATACAGCGGTCAAAGAAAGTACCCACCGAGTTGAGCGAGCAATCGTCAACAGTGGTTTTGTGCGACCACAAGATCGTGTGGTGATTAACCTGGCGCCCGGCGATCTGCCCAAACAGGCGCCGTCGTTTGATCTTCCTGTCGCCTTGGGGGTCTTAGCTGGTAGCGGCCAATTGTCCTCAGACCGTCTTGATGAATATGCAATCATAGGAGAGCTTGCCCTGGAGGGAACGACGCGTCCAGTGAAGGGCGCATTGTCGATCGCAATCGAAGCGGCCAAAACCAGGAATCTGCGAGGGTTGGTGGTACCGGTTGCGAATGCCAGTGAAGCTGCTGTCGTAAAAGGCTTGCAGGTCATTCCTGTCCACAGTCTTTCCCAAGCAATCGCTTTCTTTGCCGGTGAATTAGAAGTAGCGCCCGTGGATTGCGAACTTGCAAAGCTCTTCGCCAAATTCAGTCAGTATGAAATTGATTATTCCGATGTACGGGGACAGGAATCTGCCAAGAGAGCCCTGACCATCGCTGCCGCTGGTCGTCATAACTTGGCGATGATTGGCCCCCCCGGAAGCGGCAAGACGATGCTGGCAAAACGGGTACCAACTGTGCTGCCGCCTCTTTCAGCCGTGGAATCAATTGAGACGACACGAATTTACAGCGTGCTGGGTCAATTACCTGCGGGTCAGTCGTTGATGGCTCGTCGTCCCTTTCGTAGCCCTCACCACACCATCAGCGATGCTGGCTTGGTAGGTGGCGGAAGTCAACCTACACCCGGAGAAATCAGCAAATCGCACAACGGTGTGCTCTTCCTTGACGAGCTTCCGGAATTCAATCGCAAGACGCTGGAAGTCATGCGGCAGCCGCTTGAAGATGGCACTGTGACCATTTCCCGCGCATTGCAATCCACAACCTTCCC
>PKCN01000413.1 GCA_002862205.1 Planctomycetaceae bacterium
TTGTGGGCTGGCTGACTTGTGAACTGGCTGACTTGTGAACTGGCTGAATTACAGTCCAGTACGCACTACGCCGACCGCAACCCCCATCACTTTGGCTTCACGCACGTAGATCGGTGCCATTGAATCATTCGCAGGCTGCAAGCGGATTCGATCTTCCTCAGGATGCCAGAACTTGAGGGTTGCCTCACCCTCGGGTGTTTGAGCGACGACCATATCGCCCGCAGCGGCGGTTTCTTGCCGTTGGATCACGACATAGTCGCCATCGGTGATGTGAGCATTGATCATGGAATCCCCCGAGACGCGGAGGATGAATCGATCATCCTTGAACAGCATTTCGCTGAAGTCGACGCGATCATTCTGCTCAAAGGCGAGCGTTGTGGGGCCGGCAGCAACCATGCCAGCCATGGGAAGGGCGTGACCGCTGCGATCGGCTGCCTGTGTCAACTCGATGGCTCTGGATTTGTTTGGGCTGCGCGTGATTAGTCCTTTCCGCTCCAAAGCTCGCAGGTGGCACATCACTCCATTGGGGCTTTTGATTCCGAAATGTTCACCGATTTCCCTTACTGTGGGGCCATAGCCACGTTTCACGATCAGGTCGCGAATCATGTTGTAGACATTTTGCTGTCGATCAGTGAGCTGATTGGCCATTGCCGTAGGTCCTTATCATTCAGGGGGGGCGACAAACGATAGGTGGGGTATTTGAGTATATCGGATACTAAACGCGTGTCCATAACAATTCTGGGGGGTGTCTAGGGGGGCCCGCTGAAGTGATAAAGCGCCCAGATTCCCGCCGGAAAGCACCAATATGCAAACCAGTGAAGGCGATCTTTCCTGCTCCAGCGAATCAGCCAAGTCAGGGCCGCGATGCCGACCAAAAAGGAAACGGATGTACCAATCGCGAGCTCATTGAGGGAAAATTCGAGTGTTTCACCTGCCCTGGCCTGTTCCCAAATGTCCCTCACCGCAAGCAGGCTTGCGCCGAGAATGGCCGGAATCGCCAGCAGGAATGAAAATGTGACCGAGTCGTCGTTTTTGAGTCCGAGCAATCTTCCACCCAGAATGGTCGATCCGCTGCGGCTCACACCTGGCAGGATCGCGAATGCCTGAAAGCAGCCAATGATCATGGCGGCTCGCCAATTTAGCTCTGTGTAGTAGCCTTCACGCGATGAGAGTCGCCCCAACACCACAAGCATGCTGCCTGTCACTAGCAGCATCGCTGCGGCCAGACTCGGATTCATCAGCAATGTGGGGAATTGGCTTTTGATCGTTAGCCCAACGACGACAACCGGTATCGTCCCCCATGCCAGTAGTGGCAGCACTCTGCGGTCGCTCGTCAGGAGCTTCAGGATACGCTTCCAGTAGACGACTAAGATTGATCCCAGCGTGCCTGCGTGCAGCGTGATCTCGAGCGTGGGGGACTCGCCCAGTTCACGCACCGATGCACTGAGTTCTGCCAGCAATGCCCCCAGAATAACGAGGTGCCCGGATGAACTGATGGGAAGGAATTCAGCAATTCCCTGAACAGCGGCAAGAATCAGGATTTTGTACACGAACGCGGTGAATCCATGGTCGGGCTTCGATCTAGGTGGAAGCCAAGTGAGTCAGGTTGATTTACATTTTCAGGGGCAGGTGGCAAGCCAAACGAATTAGACTTGAAACCGCCAGTTGGTTCTTGCCGCGAAATCTTCTTGAGCTGGCGGAGATCTTGGCGTCGCTGGGACAATTTTGATCGGGCACGATGGAGTCAACTAAGTCAGCAGTTCCCGACTGAAGTCAAGTTGGACAGCTGCTGCGAAACGGGTACCACTGTCAGGGACCACCAGTTGTCGGGGACCATAGTACTCGCTCAATTTGCTATTGCTGTTCTTTTCTTCTGCTCGCTCTGATTCTAGCGTGGCGGTGCTGGGATGGGAGAGCGATTCAAATTCACCTTGTTCATTTCATTTCACAACGTCAAGAACTGATTACGTTCATGTTGTCCGCCTGAAAAGAGGGAAAAGATGGATCACAATGACGAAGAGTCGGTCTGTGACACCGCAGCGAAAGACACCGCAGCGAAAGACACTGCAGCGAAAGACACCGCAGCGAAATCCAAAAAGGGTACTGAGGTGGTCGATTCTTCAGCAAATGGTGCCGAGGCCACCGCGAGTGGATTGCCCGAGGTGGGGAATTTCGGAAACGATCTGATCAACTTGCTACGCGGTGTTTGCATGGGGGCTGCTGATGCAGTCCCGGGGGTCAGTGGCGGCACGATTGCATTGATCATGGGGCATTATCAGCGTTTGATTGCCGCCATCAGTCATTTTGATGTCTCTCTGCTGGAGATGATCCGTAAGCGTCAGTTTACGACTGCCTTCAAGCATGTGGACGGTCGCTTTCTGGCCATGCTTGCCGTGGGAATCTTAGTCGGAGTTGTTACGTTTTTGCGTTTGATGGGATGGTTACTCGATAATCATCTGCCCGAAACCTTGGCAGTGTTTCTTGGTTTGCTCTTGGCGAGTGTGTGGATTGTCCAGGGGTATGTTGAGCGCTGGACCGTGTCGCGAATGTTTTGCCTCGTTAGTGGCATCGTGGCTGCAGTGTTGATCTCACGTTTGCCAGCGGGTCAAGGGAGTGGCAGTTTGCTGTTTCTGTTCGGCACCTCGGCAATTGCTATTTGCGCGATGATCTTGCCGGGGATCAGTGGCGCGTTGGTGCTGGTCATGTTCGGATCGTACCACTTGGTCACAGGATTGATCAAAGATTTTTTAAAGCTGAATATTACGCTCGAAGGTTTCCTGCAACTGGTCGCGTTTGGCAGCGGTTGCGTTTTTGGATTGCTCGCCTTTTCGCGAATATTGAATTGGCTGTTGCTGCACTTCCGAAGTTCAACCATGGCAGCTTTGATGGGACTGATGGTTGGTAGTATTGTGAAACTCTGGCCGCTTCAACGTCCAACCCGGGAAACAGCTGATCTTGATCTCAAGAATCGAGTGATGGAGTATGTCGCAATCGACGCATGGAGTGGCAGTCTGTTTCTGCTACTGTTGCTGGCGGTGGGCTCGTTTGCCGCTGTGCTGGCACTGGAATGGTATGGCAAGAAACTGTCTCAAAGGATTGCTGCCTGAAGTCCAGGTAATTGAAGTCCAGGCAATTGAATCCAGGTAATTGAAGTCCTGGCAATTGAGTCCAGGCAACTGAAGTCCAGGCAATTGGATAAAGTTATTCTGAGCAGGGCAAACGCAAGATACGGCAAACGCAATTAGCGCAAAGAAAACGTCAGCACTTCGCGAGAGTGCTGACGTTCGGACCCCGTGGATCGGTGTGCGGATTGAAGTCCCTGGTATTTTGTCGAGAAGAGCGGTCGCCGTTCTGAACTTCCGGCCTTTTGGACTTCCGGGCTTTTGGGGTTCTTTTTGCAGGGTTTTGTTTGGCTATTAGTTGCTGACCAGTTCTTTGTCGTCGGTGACAAATGGGTTCAGACGCACTGCTCCGACGGCACGTGCTTGTGTTGCTTGCCCTGGCGCGAGCGTTTCGGGAGCGATGGTACCGCCTGGATCTTCAAGGCACGGGTTGCATCGCGTGTCGCCACGTGGAGCCGGGCCGGGTGTGGGAACTCGAGGTTGTTGGAACTGGACGCGGAGCCGGCTTTGGTAGTTTTCACCGGCTGTTACCATGGGTGGCGAGGCAAAAGGGCTCAGACCGTAGGGTCGAGCATGTCGGGTGCCGTAGTACACCGGTGGGTTGAGTGCAAAATGGGGGGGTGTTCTCAGGGAAGTGCCGTAGGTACCGCCGTAGGGCTGGTAGAATCCAAACGGTAAAAAGCCAAACTGACTCGCGCCCTGAGCTGCTGCTTGGTTGGGGGCACAAAAATACACCAAAGCCAACAAGCAGCAAGGAACCAATAACCGCTTCATCGAATGACCTCTGTCGGACACGTTGAACAGGAATGTGCATCATGCGATGCGTGATGTCATGGATTGCCTTCCAAGGTGCTCCGAGCGGTAGATGTGCCGCATGGGAGATGATCTGGAAAGTACCCCCGTACCTTCCATTACGAACGCTAGTTGGTACCACTGACTCATTCAACCATTAAAATCGGAAAATGTGTTGCTTTCCGCATTACCGTGGCAATCAATCAAGCTGGAGCCCGGAAAATTGAACATTGTCTGCCTCATTCATTCTCTCGATGGCGGTGGAGCCGAGCGGGTCATGGCTGCGTTGGCTTCACGATTGTCACAACGTTCCCATCAAGTGACCTTGGTGACGTTGGGCGATGGAAATGGTGATCGCCACGAGTTGGATACTTTGGTGCGACGTTGTCGGTTGGATCTGCTTTTTCAGCAGCAGGGCTTGCTGGGCAAGCTTTCCGGTAACCGTCGTCGCATTGCCGAGTTGCGGTCTACCTTGACCGATCTTTCCCCCGATGTTGTTCTTTCCTTCTGTGACCGCACCAATATACTGGCTGGATTCGCCTGCCCAAAAGGAGTGCCGCTGGTGCTCAGTGAACGCAGCGATCCTTCACAGCAAAATTTGGGGCGAATCTGGGAATGGCTTCGTGATCGATCTTACCGTCGTGCTCAGCATCTGGTTGCCCTTTCGGACACGTCTGCCGAGCACCTTCGCCGTCGATTCTCTGTCCCGTTGAGTGTGATTCCATCTGCCGTTGATGTACCGCCAATCCGCTCGGATCGAGAGATCGCGAAAAAAAATCAACTTGTGATCGGGATTGGCAGACTGGAGCCTGAGAAAGGTTTTGACCGTTTGATCCACGCGTTTGCGGAAGCCGACACGGAGTCATCGGAGTGGCGTTTGCGAATTCTCGGAGAAGGCTCATGTCGAGATGCTTTGCAATCGCTGGCCCAGCGGTTGGGATTGCAAGATCGAGTTGAATTTCCGGGTTGGGTTAGGCCCGTGTGGAGCGAGTTGTCCGCCGCGACAATGTTCGTCTTGCCAAGCCGTTATGAAGGATTTCCATCAGCACTTTTGGAGTCGATGGTTGTTGGTGTGCCCTCCATCGCGGTCGACTGTGAAAGTGGGCCTCGAGCCATACTTGTGGAACGGCAAATCGATCCAGCGGTCGCTGTGCAGGCTGCCAACAGTGATCAACCCCATGCCCGCTCGTGCCTTTCCAAGGATGCGTTGCCCGGTGGTTTACTTGTGCCTAACGACACAGAATCACTCGCCGATGGCATGCGATTGTTCATGGCCGATTCGCAGACACGTGAACGAATTGCCCAGCGGGGGATCGAGGTCGCAGAGCGTTTCAGTTGGGCAGAACTCGTTTCGCGGTATGAAGACGTGTTGCAAAACGTGGTAGGAAAGACTGGCTGATGGTGGGACACCATCCAAGCTGGTTTCTCACGCGGCGCAACCCTGCCTCATCAATGCGATGCCACGGCGTTACCTGAGCAGTCCTGAATCGGGGACCCAGCATCGGCAACGGGGTATCCAGAATTGGTCAAACCGCGCAGGCCTATCGAATGACAGGTCTACCGAATGCCAGGCGTATCGAATGACAGGTCAGCCATCCTGAAACGAGAGGAAGAGGGTGAGGCTGTCACTGCACGTGGGCGTTGAACCCGATTTCCGCATTTTCGTGGATTAAAAAAACGGCATCCAACCTGCCCCAAGAGCCCTGTTGCGTCTCAGATTTGAAGTAAGACGCAAGGCGGGCAAATGACCTTGGATGAGCTGACATGAAACAAGCGTGGCGGCTACAGCATGCCACCGTGTGTTCGCGTGACAGTCATATGGCTGGGCTGGTCCATGAACCAAAAACGCTCCCACTCGTCGACGACTGCACGAAGGTCTTCCGATGTATACAGAAGTTGTTGCACACGTCGCTCGGGGCGGGACGAATAGATGGGCAAGAAGCAGCCGACCGATGTGGTCAAGCAGACGGCGAGAAGTGTGAGTTGCATGAAACGTCGCATCAAGCGTTCCTCCGTGAACGATTTGCAGTCGTTTGAGCAGGCGATCAGGCGTGCTCAAGGTTGATCGGTGTCCCAGCGACCCTGGGGGCTGCTGGGTGGCGGAGGTTCCGAAGGAACCGCCGCCGGTGGTGTTATCTTTTCGCCATCCTCCGAGTCTTGTAGTCGCCGTGCTTCGGCCTCATCAAGTTCTCGGACTCGTGCTTCCATGTGTTTACCAGGTTTGAAGGTCACGACATGCTTTCGTGGTACTTCAACTTGCTCGCCAGTGCGTGGGTTGCGAGCCTTCCTTGCTGCCCGGGGTTTGACTTCGAACACGCCAAAGTTGCGTAGTTCAATTCGTCCGTCCCGAACAAGGCAATCAATGATCGCATCAAACGTCTTCTGGACGACCTCCTTCGTCTGCTGCTGAGTCAGTTTTTCGACCTCTTCCGAGATCGTTCTCACGATGTCTTTCTTGGTCACTCTGACTCCCTACTCCGGTCTGAAGTTCGCTTGGCGATCGTTGTAAACCCTTGCCCACTTTTGACTTACCAAGGTGGCAAGTCTAGTGTCTTCAGTTCGGGAGTCAAGAACGTTGTGCAACATCCGCAGATGGTATCTGCAGCCGAAGGCGGTCATCTCCAGTTATCGGCACGGTTTGCCGACAACTTTGTAACAATCGGCATATTCGGTACATACCCAGCGACAAGCTTGCCCCTTAAACTCGATTTTATTCCGATTTTTACGCTATTTTGCCCACTTTGAAAAAGCAGAAAAAAAATTGGTTCCAGCCACATGTCAGGCGTTGGCGGGCCGTTTTATTTGGGCAAGCGACAGCCAATCGATCAGCAAGGCTGGGTTTCGGCAGATCAGAAGTTGCCCTCGCCATGGCAGATTGCAATCAAGCGGCGCGGGAGCTGGTATCGGTTTTACAGCGAACTTCGGACCATGAACCCGACAATGGCGCCAATGAGCAGGCTGACAGGGACGGCAATGGCAAGTGCGATTGCAATGGCCAGCGTTTGGGTTGGGGCCGACGCCGGTTTTGCCGACCAGTCGTCGGGAAGCGGTGGGATCGCCGACAGCGAATCAGAGTGTCTTTCGGGTGAAAGCGGATTTCCCGAACCGTGCCCCGAATGACTGACCTCCGGCAATTCGGGAGTTTCACGGATTTGTGACGGTTCCTTGGGTGGAGGTGGCGGTGTCCAGGCTTTGCGGTCGATGGGCACATCCACGATCTCAGTCGGGCTATTGCCCCATGGTTCGAGCCGTTCTGCCACCTCGTTGCCCGTTTGGATTCGTCGTGTCGGGTCCTTCTCCATCATGTCAGCGATGACATCGACGAATTCCTCTGAGAGATCCTGAGCAAATTTTCGTGGATGCCAAGGCGTTTGTTCGCAGTGCCGTCGACACTTGGACCGTGAGTCTCCACCGGGAAACGGTACCTTTCCTGTGACGGCGTAATAAAGAGTGCATCCAAGCGAATAGATATCGCTCAAGGGGCCGACTGATTTCGGGGTCTGGATTTGTTCGGGTGAAAGATAGTCAGCTGTGCCGACAATCTTGCCCGCTCGTGGATCATTTTCAGGACTCATACTCCAAGTCGCCAGGCCAATGTCCGAGACTTTGGCATGTCCTTCTGGCGTCACAAGGATGTTTCCGGGTTTCACATCCCGGTGCACCATTCCCAAATCATGCGCGTATTGTAGCCCCTGTGCGGCTTGGGAAACGATCACGGCAGCATCATTCATGGACAGCGGACCGTTGTTGCGAATCAGGCGTCGCAGGTCATGCCCCGGAACAAACTCGGTGACCAGGTAGTGCACGTTACCATCTTGCCCTGCATCGAAGGCTCGAACCAGGAAGGGGTTATCCAAGCCAGCTTGGAGCCGGATTTCGTGCATGAAGCTGGCACGGGATTCAGCTGTTGATTTGTCGAGTGGCAAGACTTTGACGGCGCACTCACGTCCCATCACCCGATGGACGCCCTTGAATACATGTCCCATGCCCCCCTGCCCGATTCCATCGGTAATCAGATAGCCACCAAGTGTGAACTTGGTATGTCCCACGTTGAGTTGTTGAGCTTGGTACTCCGTGATTGTGCCACTTTTGACCATTGCGGCGGCGATGATGTTCGGGTCGTCGCTGCCTACGGCTTCTGCGACTTTCTCGTACTTGCGCTCACTTACCAGTCCGCTCACAATTGCGGCCTGCTTGAAGGAAAGTTTGGGTTGTGGTTCGCTTATCGCCATGGTTTCAGCGTAACAGAAATCGCGTTCCTTCCAAACAGCCTTGGGCAGCTGTTGTTGTTGGCCAGCCCCAACGAGTCTGCGTTGTTCACGTGTTTGCCGCGAATACCACCACCATTTCGATGTTGGCGTGACTTTGCATTGTTAGCGAGACCAGATCGCCTTCGCAGGTCAGTGGCAGCAGGTTGGAAATGTTGGTTTCTTGCTCTTTCTCTACCTGCTGATCTGCGTTGTCTGCCTTTTCGTCAGCCTGCTTGTTGTCTGCCTTTTCGGCAGCCTGCTTGTTGTCTGCCTTTTCGGCAGCCTGCTTACTGACAAGTGCTTCCTGAACAGACCCCTCGATCTTTCCTGTGATCATGTAGGCACAATCAACGTCCCTCAGGAATCGCACCGACGCTTTGCACTGTTGCGATCGTGTCTGGATCAGCCGAACCAACGCAATCAGTCGACCGTTGGAGCATCGCTCAATCTTCAGTTCCGAAACCAGCAGATCGCGAGGCGACATGTGCATCAGCCAACCAATCTCCGGCGAGTTTTCTGAGCCATGAATCGCAATTTGCTCGGGCCCGCATAAAATTTCACGCGCCGCATTCACGGGGTTCGGAACGTCCATGCCATAACTCATGCTGAAGTTGGCATCGGTGTCACCGGGTAACGCCACCAGAGTGTCAATAAATCGATTTCCGACTCGACGGTGGAAAGCGGATCCGTTGCTGCAGATCAGAGTTTGTCGTTCCGACTCATCCAGCACTACGCCCAGAGGTGACACCACGCGTCGCGAGCCCGGGCGATGGACTTTATCACGCAGTAGAGCCCGGCAGATGGATGACTCGTTTGCCACCGCGACACGCAGGGCGTAGTAATTTTCCCAAGGTTCACCCTTGACCTTGTGCAGCACCTGGATCTCACCGGCGACCATCAGTGAGCGCGATCCTCGTGGCAGTGAGTATCGAATCGTGAATTTCGCCAGAATCGCTTCGCTGCTGCTGTCGATTAGCTCGCCCGTGGTTTCAATCGTCCCAATGGCTTCGCTGCTGGCAACGATCTGATGGCCCGTGCATCGCATCTGCGTTTCGTCACCCGGGATGCTCTTGTCAGAATCAGAAGCCAGGGGACTGCAGCGGACAAGTCGCATGGAAAAACGATTGCCTCGGGAACCGCCACTGTAAACACCGGCAATTCCCCCGGTGGTGCCGCTGATCGCAATCTCCATGAATTCATTGTTCAGTGATTGATCTTCAGCGATCGATTTCCTGCCACCTAGCAGGGTCTTTCGAAGCTTTGCACCGAATCCCCCCCTTGAACTTCCGGGTGAATCGCCGTGGCGAAGCAATACGAAACCACAGCCGGGAATGTCGACGATGGTCTCTGTCATCGTGCCGTCTTGTGAGCTGGCAAAAATATGCTTGGCCGAAGGTGGCGGATTGCCAGGAGATGTGACTCTGGTGCGAATCCCGTTGGAGTGCGGATTGAGCAACAGAATATCACTGCCCGTTTGGCTCTCCTTCAGCGTTTGGCTCTCGTTCAGCGTTTGGCTCTCGTTGAGAGTCAAACCCATGGCAATGGCCAGAGCGGCGGCCGGAGTCGAGGGTTCTGTGTTCGTGGCCTCGGTCTTGCCCGATGTCAGCCGAGTCATGCCAGTTAACAGTTCGTTCTTTTCCTTGGTCAACTGCTCACGGAATTCTTCGGCCGCAAACTCAATTGGTTTCGTCGTTCCGCTGGCAACCAATGCATTGAGCCACTCAGCCGCATCGGGCGATGCAGAAGATAGATTGCCGTTGTGATACGGGTGCTCGCCTTCCAGAAAATAGTCTGCCAGTTTCCAGAATTTTCCCATCGAAAGGCTCCAACCTGCAACGCGTTGCAGGTCGGCGAAAGAGTCGCATGTCTTACCGGGCCAGTGAGCGAGCAGAGCGGTTGCGATCTCACCGCTGTCAATTGCCTCGCCCAGCTTTGCCCCGAGATTAAGGAAAGCGGCATCGCTATCTGCATCGATCGGTTTGGCTGTCAGAGCTTCCAAATCACCCGCGGCTGATTGCATGATGACCTTGGCTTCGTCACCGAATCCGCGACCACCTGCAAAGTCGATTGGAATCATGCCGCAGTAACCGATCCTCGCCAATGTCGCGGTCAGGTCTGCAGGTGTTGTGCCAGCGAAACGTCCGTAGACAGGTGGTGCCATCCCGATCGACTGCCGAATCTGTTGGTGCGCATCAACGAAGACTGACTCTGCCTGTGCCAAGGTCATTGCATCCAGACAAATCTTGCTTGATGGTCCGCCGCCTGCCCAACCCATCGTTTCTGATCGCAGTAGTTCTCTGAGTGTTTCAACTCTCGGATCAGTTGAATCAGAGAGCGTTTGACAGAGGTCCGCGTCAACGAGAATGTTGATGGGCGTCGGGAACGCTTCGGGATCATCGGCTTGCTCAGCGGATGCGTTCTCGGCAGCATTTCCAGTGGTGCTCGCAGCAGTTTCAGACGCAAGCTGCAGTAGCCCCTCAATGGTTGATTCGCTTGTCAGCACCAAGTCAAGCAGGTGAGGATCCGATGAGAAGTAATGATCTCGTTCTTCTGCAAGGCAGTCGAACACATCATGCAGTGCGGCAATGCAGTCATCAGCCTTACCATCGATAAACGACTTGGCTGCTGCCACCAGTCGATTTTGCAGATGGATTTCATCCAGATTGCTGGTGTACCGCAGACGCCGTGTCATCACTTGAACTTGCAGTGAGGCATAAGCAGCGGCAAAGAAATCCTGTTCAGTGACTGTCCGTGAACCCTCTGTCAGCGGCGGGCAAGGCTCCAGATTCAGCTTTCCCGACATTTCTTCGCGGCTGTCCCCGGTTACCCAGCAGGCTTCCTCCGCCTGCTCGGTCCGCATTTGATACCCGTCGGGCAGCATGCTCAGGCTGGGATTGGGCACAGTGAACAAACGCTTCCCCGGTGGCTCCGGAGGAGAGTCGGCGCGATACCAGGCGGGGAGTTGCTCGGTTTGGGCCAGCAGCCGTGGATGCCACAGGACTGTCCAAGCGGCTAACAGGCTACGAGCGTCATAATCGGATAAATCGGAAGGGAAATCTTCCAACGTTGAAACCGGTATGAGCACGCAACACTCGTCAAAAACTGGCATGGCGAAATAAATTTGACTTGGAAGTGCGGGAATTGCTAGACTACAAGGGATGGGAGCGGATGCCTCGGAAGTGTTCACTCAGGCGTTTTTTCCCAGCTTGTCATTACTTTTCTGTTTTTTTCGCCGATTGATAGTCCGAATAATCCGTTTTCAGAGGTGGACATGGCTCGACGCTGTGTTTAAACCGAGATTCCTTCATCTTACTGCCGCAGTTTTTTTCCATTTCTTATCACACGCGGTAGAATGAAGGGTGCAGTTTTCGGATTGTAACTGTAACTGGGACTCCGGTCCCGTGGGTGTCACACCAAACTTTTCCTATTCGATGGCTTCTGATGTCATAATGCTGGCCAATTGGACCCTTGGGATTTGCCCGGGGAGGCCTCGCTTTCAGATCCAATCGAAGAAATAGAACCCTGTTTCCAGTATTTTTAGAATCGCAGATTTCCTATGGCAAAAAGTCAGAGCGTTTGGGGCATCGAGATTGGGCAAACCGCACTCAAAGCATTGCGCTGCACCATGGCCGATGGCGAGGTCACCGCTGATGCCTTCGATTTCATTGAGTACCCCAAGATTCTAAGTCAGCCAGAGGCCGACGCAGAGGAATTGGTCGCCGATGCAGTCGCCCAGTTGCTGGAGCGAAACGATGCCATCACTGACAAAGTGTGCGTTAGCGTGCCAGGTCAGAGCGGCTTGGCGAAATTCTTCAAGCCACCGCCGGTCGAAGTCAAAAAAGTAGGCGACATCGTCCGCTATGAAGCTCGGCAGCAGATCCCGTTCGATCTGGCAGATGTTGTCTGGGATTTCCAGATGATGCCCGGCAGCATGGTTGAAGAAGGTTATGCCTTGGAAAGTGAGGTGGGACTGTTCGCCATGAAGCGTGAACAAGCCTATCGCCAGCTGGCTCCGTTTGATCGTGCTGATATCGAAGTCGATGTGGTCCAACTCGCGCCGCTCGCTCTCTACAACATGCTGGCGTATGACCGCATGAATGATCGGTTGGACGCAGATGTGTTTGATCCCGACAGCCCGCCGGCGTCCAGTGTTGTGCTGTCCATCGGCACTGATTCAAGCGATCTCATCATTACCAATGGTTTCCGTATTTGGCAGCGAAGTATGCCAATCGGTGGTAACCACTTCACCCGCCAGTTGACCAAAGATCTTAAGTTGACCTTTGCCAAAGCGGAGCACCTCAAACGAAATGCCCGCGAGGCTGTTGACCCCAAACTCGTCTTCCAGACGATGCGGCCGGTCTTCAATGACTTGGTGACCGAGGTTCAGCGTTCGATCGGCTTCTTTCGAAGCCTCGATAAGAAAGCTGAAATCGGAGAATTGTTGCTGACGGGCAACACCGTCAAGATGCCTGGCTTGGCAGCCTACCTCGAAAAGAACCTCGGGTACGACGTGCAGGTTCTGGATCGGTTCAATCGGCTTACCGGCGATGATGTCCTGGCGAATCCAGCTTTCCGTGACAATGCACCGACCTTTTCGGTCTGCTACGGGCTTTGCTTGCAGGGCCTCGGTACCTCGCAATTGCACACCAGTTTGGTGCCCAGAGAGATTCTGACGGAACGGATGATCCGAGCCAAGAAACCTTGGACCGTGGCAGCCTTGGCTGCTTTGCTTCTCGGCATGAGTGGACACTATGCCTTCACCGAACGAAGTTGGGCCACCACGCACGATGATTTGTGGTCCAGTTCGGTTTCGGCCGTGTCTTCGATGGAAGAGTACAAGTCGGGTCACGAAAGCCGGGATTCGGAGCTTGATGCCAAGCTGTCGTATCTCAATGTGATGGGAAAAGAGGTTTCCGGAAATGCGGAACGGCGCTTGAAATGGCTGGAAATCATCAAGACAGTGAACAACGCGGTGCCACGAAAAAGCTTTGCGGGTGGGAAAATACCCGAGATTGAGAAGGAGCCCTTGGACGAGCGTGAAGACATTCACGTCACTCGATTCGACACCAAATATTACGAAGATCTCAAAGATTGGTGGACCGAAGAACTGGCCCAGCGTTATCGCGAGGAAATCCGGAACTGGGCTCAACTCACCAACAATCCGCTCAGCGAGGAAGACGACCTCGCTCTAAAGAACAACCCCGGCCCGGAAGGATCCGGTTGGGTCTTTGAATTGGCCTGCTACCACGACTACAACAAAGATACGCTTCAGAACAGAAGTAAAATTGGCAGCAATCATGTGCGGCGAGTTATGACCAGTAGTTTCTTGCCGGATAATGCAGCGAGCAAAAACGTCACATTGCCGCGTGGTGACGGCGGGAAAGAAACTTTTACTCTCGCTGAAATGGGCATCTCCTACCCGTTGATGCTCGATGATAATGAGCCCGAGGTGGTCCAGGTTGCAAACCCGGCCTACGATCCCGCTGCTTCCTTTGATAAAGACGAAGGAGAACCTTCTGGTGATGACAAAGAAGAAGGGGAGCCTGCCTTCTTCCCGGTGCGTCGTCTGGACTTTGTGTTCCAGATGGTTTGGCAAGAGCAACCGCTTGCTGATCGTGTTGCAAAAAAGGACGCAGAGCGTGCTGCTGCTGCTGAAGAGCAGAAAAGGCTGGAAGATGAGGAAAAGAGGGCTGCTGAAAGTGGTAACGCTCCCTGAACCAACTCCGATGGATCGCTGGTGCTCAAGTCGCATCAAGGCGAACAGAATGACGTAATACGCAGCGATTGAAATCGTTTCTCCCAAGCACTATTCATTTATCAACTCCGAAAAGAACTGCCATGGATCAGCTCAAAACTCAACTCGCCGTTATTGGTAAGCATGGTTTTTGGATTTCCAGTGTTCTCGTCTTATTGGTCTCACTCGGAATCTGGTACATGAGTACCTCCGGTTTGGAGCAAGAGAATAAGACTCAAACATCGAAAATCAAGGGTAAAATCACGAGCGTCAATGCGATCGAAGGTCAACTGTCTGAGCTGCCGAATGAGCTGTCCCATCAGGCAATGGAGAAGTTGATCAGCCAAAGGCAGGATGACGTCCTGAAGTCGTGGGAAAAACTCTACGATCGCCAAAAAGATATTCTCGTTTGGCCTGAGGATACGTTCAATCAGGCGTTTCTCAACGAGTTCGTGGAAGATGGAGTCGTTAAATTGCCCATCGAGCACTACGTAGATTTTCCTACGGAGAGTAAGGACGAGCTTACGACGACGCTGCGACGCCAGTATGCCAACTACATCAGTAACGAACTTCCAGAAATTGCCGCCGTTGTTGATGCCGAATGGACAGCTGACTTTGAACAAAGTGGTGGTGTCGGCATGGGCATGGAAATGGGAGCCGCTGGAAGTGGGCCAGGTAACGCACGAAGCAGTGGAACTGACGTCGATGATGTGACCGGGGCAACTACCGCGCCGCTGGTAAAATGGTCCACGACGAGTCAAGCAGCGGTGCTGGGAGACTTATTCCCGTGGCGTGGCCAGACACCGACCACACTCGAGATCTACTATTCGCAAGAGAACCTGTGGATACTGCGGCAATTGCTTGAAATTGTTCAAGAGCTCAATGGTGACGCCGAGCAGCCATATCAGGCCAAAGTGCACGAGATTGTGCAGGTCGCAATCGGGAAATCTGTCAGCACAACGCCCGGTAATATCTCCAAGCCAGGAGAAACAGGGGGAGGAGATGGCGGCATGGGCGGCATGGATAGCATGCCCGATATGGATATGGGCATGGGTGGTATGGAAGATATGGGTGGCATGGGCGGCATGAGCGGAAGCACTGAAGCCGCCGATCCTGCTGAAAATCGCTATGTCAACGTCGCCGATGAGCCGATTGCGGCAGCAACCTTACGAAATGCTCTGGAAAGTAATAGCCCCAACGATGCCAGCCTCGCGGTCGCAAAACGGGTGCCCGTGATGATGAAGTTGAACATGAACCAAACTGCCGTACACGAGCTTGTCGCACTCTGTGGTAGCGCGGATCTGATGGTTGAAGTAGATCAGGTGCGCGTGCTGCCTCAAAATGCCGCTAGCGGCGGGATGGGAAGTGGCATGGAGGGTGGTGATGAAGACATGGACATGGGCGGCATGGGCGGCATGGGTATGGAAGGAGGCGCTGGCGGCGGAATGGGAGGTCCCGGAGGAATGGGGGGGCCCGGCGGTGGCGGATTCCCCGGTGGTGCAGCGGATGAGAGTGAATTTCCCTTGGATATGTCGGTCGAAATCTACGGCATCATTTATATTTACAACCCACCAGATCCAGCCAAACTTGGGGTCGAGGAAGTGACAGAGGATACTGTCATTGATGTCGTGGAAGGAACGATGGGGGATCAGCCCAGCGACGGCACCACACCCGCAGCAGACGGCACCACACCTGCAGCAGACGGCACCACATCTGCAGCAGACGGCACCACACCTGCAGCAGACGGCACAGCACCCGCAGCAGACGGCACAGCACCCGCAGCAGACGGCACAGCACCCGCAGCAGACGGCACCACACCTGCAGCAGACGGCACCACACCTGCAGCAGACGGCACCACACCTGCAGCAGACGGCACAGCACCTGCAGCAGACG
>PKCN01000419.1 GCA_002862205.1 Planctomycetaceae bacterium
ACTGTATTGGGCTGTAAAGGCGTTATCTTCACGTTGACGGCAGTTTTGGTTGTTTTTTATGCTACTTGTGAGACGTAGTCCTCTGAAAGGGAATACCCAATATGCACCGCATGCTCTCCACTTCTGATTTCTCCGCGGCTGTTGGAATCAGCGAGTCGAGTGTTCGTAGATTGGCGGACAGCGGCAGGTTGGAGATTCACCGCACCAGTGGCGGGCACCGACGGATCCCTGTGGCTGAAGCGATCCGATACGTTCGGGAAACGGGTGCGACCGTATCTCGGCCTGAGTTATTGGGACTTGCCGACGCAGATGGCGAACGAACCAACTCAGGCGAGACCATTCAGCTGTTAGACGCATTATCAGAAGGGCGTGCGAGCCGCGTCATCCACATCATTCAGGGATATATGCATCGGGAGTTTCAATCGCACAAATCTGTGATGGCCCGATTCGCAGTGCGATGCATTCAATCGGCAGTCGATGGCCGCACGACAAACGCGCTATCTTCGTAAAGCATCGTGCCACTTTGCTTTGCGTTCGTGCCTTGTGTCAGATCCGCATGGCGATCCCTAATCCCAACGAGGACGCGTCTACAGCGGTGGGAGCGGCACCCCAAGATGATCCGTATCTGTTGCCATCCATCATGGCTTCTGTGGTCTTGCATGATGGTGGTTACGATGAAACCAATCTAGGCCCGAATACACCAATCGATGTTTTGACGGATTCTGTCGAAATTGATCGTCCCGATCTGGTATGGCTGGCGTTAACGAATCCCATCCGTAGTAGCCAACAGAGTCGCGAGATAGATAATCTGGCCAAGAAGATTCATGACTATAGGGGTAAACTTCTGATCGGGGGCAATCAATCAGCGACGTATGCGAATTCGTTTGTAAAGTTTTTCCCGACGATGGCCGAGTTTTATCGCAAAGCTATCTCTGTAGGCAATTAACTTGTTTCATCACTGGTCTAACTTCCTGACCCGAACGCCACGGACCACGTCATTCCCAGAATTTAAGCATCTGCATGAATTCGAGCCTGCGGATTTCTTTACAATACAATGGCTTCAGCTTTAGTATTTCTGTTTGTCCGTCTGGCAAGTAATTGAATCCGCAATCGAGGACCGGTAGCGTTGAGTAAAACGATTCACACGAAACGTTTCCTGTAAAAGATGCAAACACACGGCTACTGCGTTGGAAGAAAATCCCCAGTGAGTCCCCAACAAGCGAGAGTTTGTAAGTTTTTCGCCTGAAACCAAGCACTCATTCGAGTCTCTCCGCCGCTACTGATGGGCCAGACAGGCCGAGACAATCCTCGCTTCAGATCATCAATCAAGGAACTGTCGTCGCGGATCGAGAAATCCTCGGGTCGCTCCAAGCCAAACCTTTCAAGTGACCTCCCCCCATAGAATTGCACCATTGTGAGTGAGAGAATCTTGATCGAGCTTAGTGCCCGGAAAGGACTTTCAGAATGCCTCAGAAACGTCACACAGTGGATCAGGTAGTCGCCAAACTGCGTAAAGCGGATGTCGAACCCGGCAAGGGCAAGACCGTTACCCGGAAGGCCTCGAGGGACGTAGAATGTGTCGACTTCAATCGTGGAGTTGGAAACCCGCATTGAATTCATGATGGCCTCTGGTTCACTTCTTCGTTTGCAAACTCAAACCCTACCGGACGAACTCCTGCCGACGTTGAATCTCGCGATCTTGTGGCGATGGTTCTTTCTGATCCCATTAAAATCCCCCTATGTGCGCAGCAACCCCTGGGAATCTCGAAATGACGAAGACAACCGTTCAGCATCTGACTCTTTGCTGGTTCGCCGCTGGCACTCTTTTGGCCGCTGATCCTGATCCGCAGGTGCAAACGACGCAACCGGGTGTGCGACTGTCTCTCGTTGCGGAACATTCGCAGCTGGCGACGCCTACCGGAGTCGATGTTGATGAACAGGGGCGCGTCTGGGTTGTGGCCACGCATACCCACTTCCGACCCGATGCCTACGACGGCCCGACTCATGATGAAATCCTTGTCTTCGACAAGCCGAGCGACGGCCCCGCTGATCGACGCGTGTTCTACAACGCGACCACAGCCACGATGGATCTGGAACTCGGAAACAACGGCTGGGTTTACCTGGCTGAACGAGACCGCATCCTTCGGATCAGGGACAGCGATGGCGACGGTCAGGCGGACGTTGAAGAAGACATCGTTGTGTTGAAGTCCGAGGCCGACTATCCACACAACGGTCTGTCCGGGCTGGCATGGCATCCGGATGGCGAACTTGTATTTGGACTCGGTGAGAACTTCGCAAAACAGTGGACACTGACGGGGAGTGATGGCGTGGTGGCCGAGGGAGCGGGCGAAGGTGGGATCTTTCGCTGTACGGCCGACGGAAAAAATCTGCGGTGGGTTGCCCGCGGGCTGTGGAATCCATTTGGTGTCTGTGTCCGCGACGACGGAGAAATCTTCGCCGCTGAAAATGATCCGGGGGAACGGCCTCCCTGCCGACTGCTGCACATTGTCGACGGTGGTGAGTACGGTTACCGGCGGAAGTATGGCCCCGAGGCGCATCACCCATTCGTGTGCTGGAACGGTGAGTTGCCAGGCACGCTGCCGATGATTCATCCAACCGGCGAAGCACCCTGCGGCGTTTTGCCATTGGGTGGCGGCTTGCTCGTGCCATCGTGGGGCGATCATCGCATTGATTTCATGCCGCTTCGTCGCGCAGGTGCGTCCTTCGAATCCGACCAGATCACGATCGCCAAAGGTGGCCGTTACTTTCGCCCTGCCTGCATAGCTCGTGACCCCAGCACTGGTGACGACAATCCTGTCTGGTATCTGACGGACTGGGTTGACGGCCGTTACGACGCTCATGGCTTCGGCCGCCTGTGGAAGCTGGAAATCAACATAAAGGAGGCTACCTGGTTGGGTTCACTGACACCTGAGCCGCCCACGGAGAAAGCTCAACTGGCGGCACGATTACGCAGCGGTGAGGTAACTAGAGACCGACCGGCGCTCATGCAGCTCGCGGCCGACAGTGATCCGTTTGTGGCTCGAGCCGCTCTGGTCGCGCTGTCTCGCAAAGCCTCGGGCTGGACGCTGGACGAAGTGCGCCACTGGCCAGCCAGCAAACGTGTTCATGCGGCGATGGCGCTGAATCTGGCAAACGCTTCGCACGACATGTGGTTGAAGAGCCTGCTTGCAGATAAAGACACGGACGTTCAGTTCGAAGCTCTACGGTGGATCGCGAATGCGGAATTGCAACAGTTTCTTCCGGAAGTCGAAGCTGTGCTGAACCGAAGTGACATCGATTACACGCTGTTTGAAGCGGCGATGGCGACTTGGAATACACTCA
Source organism: Planctomycetaceae bacterium (assembly GCA_002862205.1). GTDB lineage: Bacteria > Planctomycetota > Planctomycetia > Pirellulales > Pirellulaceae > Rubripirellula. The sequence continues at coordinate 3,343 of PKCN01000419.1, forward strand.
GCGGGAAACCGGAAGCGGGCGTTCGCGACCCGGAGATCCTGCTCGACCGCGTTCAGGACACTAACAGTGCTCCGCGGCTGCGAGCCTACGCATTGCGGTTGCTGCCGACTCAACCTGGGGCCGCCGGGAAAGACGGTAGCCAGCCGGTGAAAAACTTTCCGAAGGGGCTCTCGTTGGAACTGCTTCGACAGCTTCTAAGCTTGAACGATGAGACGCTGTCGCTGGAAGTCGTCCGTACACTGGCGGGGAACGCGTCCGTTTCGCAGGAACTGCTGTCGTCCATCGCGGGCGATTCTGCCCGAAGCGACACGCTCCGGGCAGAAGCCATCGCGGGTCTGGCAGCCGTGGCGGAACAACACACAGAGCTTCTATTTCAGCTTGTCGGCGACGACCAACAGGTAGTTCGGGAAGAAGCCCTGCGCTGTTTGCGGTCCGGCAAACGCTCACCCGATCAGGTTGCTCAGCTGCGGGCTGTCGCCAGACAATATCCTGAATCTGCGGACCTGGTTCAGGCAGCATTGGCTCCGAATTCTCTTAAGGTCGACCGACCGGCGGTGACTGATACGAAAGCCTGGTTAAAAATCCTCGACGCCATCGACATTCCGGCAGACCCCGAAAGTGGTCGCCGCATTTTTCATCATGCTCGCTTGGCTTCCTGTTCGAACTGCCATCGTCACAACGGCCGCGGCAACGTTGTCGGTCCGGACCTTAGCGGGCAGGGAAAACACAGCGAGCGCGAACGGCTGCTCAAATCCGTCCTTAACCCCAGCGGTGACATTGCACCGGAATACCAGCCCCGCACAATCCTGCTGAACGATGGCCGAGTCTTTACCGGTATTCGATTGCGCTCGTACACGAAGGAGCAAATCCGTGATGCCAACGGGCAGACTCGCACATTCGACCGCGGTGACGTCGAATCGATGGTGGATTCCAACGTGTCTTTCATGCCCAGCGGCCTGGTGGACTTGCTGACGATTCGCGAACTGCGGGACCTGATCGCGTTTCTGCAAAGCGAAGCTGGGCACGAGGATAACGGGCAAAAGCAAGGGGCTGCACCGCAGCAGCCCCTTGTGCGCGTCGTCGACCTTAATATCCGCAAAAGCACGCAGTTGGAACTGTGTAACGGCCAACGCGTTGAAGTCAAACTTTTGAACCTGCGTGAAACGCGTGATCCGATTCGGCAGGCAGCGCACAACGCTAAAGTTACGGTCATGGTGGATGGCGATCGGGGCTAATCAGCTTTTAAAAAGGGGGTAAGCTTCCAGCTTGTCTCGTTCCAAAAAAAGCTGCGGATCGCAAGCTGGAATCCTACGCCACCAAGTAGCGGGCATCACATGATTCCCAGTTGCTTGATGCTTGTGTTCATTCTGTATTACAATCATGAGCCGCGACGCTTTGTAATTCTGAAGGATCCGCAGATGTTAAGAACTTACGCGCTGACTCTGGGCTTTGTTTTCATTTCCGCGTTATCGAACGCACAGGACTCGCTGGATGCTCAGACTCGCGCATTGATTGCCCGCGCGGCATCCTTCGAACTTAATACGAAATCTCTTCCGCCGCCGGGTAATCCACTGGAGCATCACGCGTCCGGCTTCGCGAAGGTTCTTTGTTCGGCCGTGTTCGTCACTGGCCTGGACCCGGAGTTCGCGGCCGAGAATATTGGCTACTTCACAGGCCCATACGAGGAGCGGGCCAAAATGAAGTGGCGTGTCGATCGAGAAAACAAGGCCGTTCACGTCACGCTGCCCAACGGTGTCACTCGCACGGCAAAATTCATTGGTGACCTTGGTTGCCTGACATTGCCGCATCGACAGCAGACGCCTTTCTTTGAGCCGCCGAAAATTAAATCAAGCCTGCCCGACGCGGCGACAACAAAGTGGCCGATGGGTGACGTGTTGCCGGGCGACGGGCTTCCCGCAGAGCTCGATGCGACGGCCGTAGCGAAAGCAGTCGACGCGGCTTTTGAGTCCCCGGACGCTTTGACAGCGGCTTATGTCGTCACCTGGAAAGGACGAATTATCGGTGAGCGGTATCGGGATGGAATCACCATGCACACGCCTTTGGAAAGTTGGTCCATGGGCAAAAGTCTGACCGCCACATTGTTAGGAACTCTGATCAAAGATGGCGTGTATTCGCTGGACGGGCCCGCGCCGATTCCCGAGTGGCAAAACGAAAACGACCCGCGCAGGAAGATTCGCATCGCCGATATTCTTCACATGTCGAGTGGTCTGAGATTTCGAGCTCCGCATGATCCGGACTTTGATCCGGCCGACGGTTATCCCGATCATCGCTATGTTTACACCGGTACCGTCAACTCATTCGAGTGGGCAGCAAAGCGACCTTTGCAATGGGCTCCAAACACCGTTGGCCGTTATCGCAATTCGGATCCGGTTGCGGCGAACTACCTGATCCGTCTGGCCGTCGAAAAACGTGGCGGGGACTACCACAGCTTTCCGCAACGCGCGCTCTTCGACAAGTTGGGGATGCGTGACATGGTGTTGGAAACCGATCCGCACGGGAACTTTCTGTTGCAGGGGTATGAGCTCGGGCCAGCCCGTGACTGGTCACGACTCGGTAATCTTTATTTGCAGGACGGTGTCTGGAATGAGAAACGTCTGCTGCCCAAAGGGTTTGTGGATTTCGTCAGCACACTGGCACCGCCCTGGGTCGCGGACGGACGACCGATCTACGGCGGATTTTTCTGGATCAACGGAAACGAGCGATTTCCAATTCCTAAAGAGGCATACTACATGGCCGGTGCCGGTGGCCAGTACACGATCATCATTCCGTCGCACGATCTGGTCGTCGTGAGAATGGGACACTACAAAGGATCCGATGTTGGTTTTGAAGCACTCTGCAAGTCGTTGGCGTTGTTGATGCAGACAATACCTGCGCGAGAAAACGTGCTCTTGTTTCCCGAAAACTGAATGAGGCGGTTACGACCTCAATTCGCATCTGAAAACGATTTGGACTCGATGTCACACGTATGAAGATTCTCATTCTGACAACGCTGTTGGCCGTCCTGTCGTGCTGCCGAGCCGAGGCGCGTGATCTGCATGTTGATCCCGACATCGGCGACGACGGCAATGACGGTACAACAGCGCCGCTGAAAACCATCCGGCACGCGATTCGAAGTGCGGAAGCGGGCGACACGATTCACCTGAAGCCGGCCGTCTACCACGAATATGCTGGGTTCTATAAGAAGCGGGGCGAGCCGGGGAAACCGATCACTCTGGACGGGCATGGAGCCACGCTGGAAGGTTCTGATGCGATCGACCCAGCGACGTGGACCGAGGTGTCGCCCGGATTGTTCAAGAACGACGAACTCCTACCGACGTTGAATCTCGCGATCTTGTGGCGATGGTTCTTTCTGATCGATGGCAAAATCAATCGCATGGGGCGCGTGCTGAAAGGCAAAAGTGAACCGTTCCGCATGCCTGAAGAACTTCAACCGGGTGAGTGGACCTTTGTCGGGAATCACACAAAATCGGAACGCGGATCCGATTCCGATAAAGCTCGCGGCTCGTTCTTCATTAAACTGAAGCCGGGGCAAATGCTCAAGCAGGCCAACATCCGATACCCGGTCCGCTCGGCGGGAGTTCAGCTGAGTGGCGACAACGCACATCTCGTAGTCCGCAATCTGACGGCCACGCATCCCCAGAACGACGGCTTCAATATTCACGGAGATTGTCGCGACGTCGTTTTTGAGAACATCCGAGCGATCGAATGCGGCGACGACGGCATCAGTGCGCACGAGACGGCTCAGTACAGCGTCGACGGCTTCACATCGATCGGCAACGGCACGGGTATCTGTGACACCGGCGGCAGCGAGACGAGTTACAACAATCTCTTCATCGCTGACTGCGTCGGCGTTGATCTCTATTTTCTGGACACCGGTCGTTATTCGGTCACCAACGCCGTTGTGTTATCGTCCGCTCAGAAACCAATGGTTGTGGCTGGACGTGCCAGTGGTCATTGCACAATGGCAATCGACAACCTTTATCTTCGTCGCATCGGCAGTCCGGAGCCTGCGATCGTTGCCTCTCACTCCCGTGTGACCGCCCGACAACTGACGCTCGACAAACTTGATCTGCGTGTCACCGGAAAGATGTCGTACGACACGTGCCTGATCAACGGTCAGCCGAATCCCGCCGATGCGAAATCGCCCGGTGCCGATCTCGATCAACTCATAAAGACCGTCGTGCCGAAGTCCTACCAGTCCCATTTCCGCAACCAGTGAATTGCGGGATTTTCGCTCGTTTCAAACTCGTCGCCGAAAGACACACCTCATGAAGCTCCGAACGATCCTCGGCATTCTGACTCTGGCTTGCGCTACGAGTCTCTCGTCGACTCACGCTGCAGACCGCGTTCTGTTCGCGTTTGATGATCACAGCATTCCGTGGCGGCACAACCTGAAAGTCACTCTGGTTCAGGCTGACAAACATCCTGCCAACCCGGTTCTGCGTCGTGGGCCGAAGGGAGCACCGGATCACGGCCACGCGATTCTGTACGGCACCGTTTTCAAAGACGGCGACACCTTTCGCATGTGGTATCTGGGCATGATCCAGACCGAGACCGAGAAAGGACAGGCTCCCGGTTGGTGGCGACCGATGTGCTATGCCGAAAGCAAAGACGGCGTGAACTGGACGAAGCCTGAATTGGGACTGGTCGAATTCAACAGTAACAAAAAGAACAACATCTGCCTGATCGAAGGGTCCGTTCAATCGATGACGCTGGTCAACGATTTCCTTTCTGTCCTGTACGAGCCGAACGATCCCGATCCGAGCCGTCGATACAAAGTGGCCTACATCGCTCACATGCCCTACGACGATATCAAGGGAGGCATGAGCAACATCGGTGTCAAAGAACGTCGTGTGGGAACAACCATCTGCGCGACCAGTGCCGACGGCTTGAGTTGGAAAGTCGTGGGCGATCGTCCGGCCAACGCGGGCGGCGAGCGGTTTGAAGTGTCATCGCTTTATCGCTTCGGAGATTCTTACTACACGACCGGGCAGCTTCTCTCGCCGTGGACCTGGCGTCCGGACGGCAGCAAGACCGGCCGCACCACACTCGCCTTCCGATCGCCAGACTTCAAGACGTGGTCGCAGGCAACGGCTCTCGCCTACTCGCGGCCGGGACAACTGACGGATCCACCCGTTGTGGGCGAGCAGGGCCACATGGGCATGGGGCTGTGGAATCGCGGCAACGTGCTGGTCGGTCTGCATGGCATGTGGCAGGACGCGGCGACGAAACCGGGAAAAGGAGAGAGCTGGAACAAGGGCGTCCACATCGATCTCGGCCTGGTGATCAGCAACGACGGAGTGCATTTCCGCGAGCCGCTACCCAACTTCAAGATCATCGCTCGCGGTGAACCGGGTGCATGGGATGACGTCGCTTTGCTGCAGGGCCACGCCTTCGTCAATCATGGTGACAGGACAATGATGTGGTACTCACACTGGGACACCTCCGGCACACTCAGGACGATGGAGATCGGTCTGGCCACGTTGCGGCGAGATGGCTTCGGCTACCTGTCGGCACAGGAAGAAGACAACGACTCCGAGTTCATTACCGACTTTTTCGAACTCGATGAGAATGAGAAAATCTACCTGAACGTCTCGGAAGTTATGTCGGACGCGCCGCTGACGGTCGAACTGCTGGATCGTCGAGCGCAGCCGATTCCGGGTTACTCCACGACGGTTTCCACCAGCGGTCTCCGAGTTCCCGTCGTCTGGTCAAAGCCGGTAACTGCTGCCCGAAAACGGGCTTTGAGAGTTCGCTACCCCGTCGGCAGTCCGGCACACGTCTATGCGGTTTACATTCAGGGACAGAGTTCGCCTGAGTCAGTAAAAAAGGAATAACGAATATGAGTTGCAACGCGTTTGTGCGATAATCGCGTTCTGTACAGCCGTTGCGGACTGTGGGGCTCCAGCTTCTTTTCGTTTTCTGTGCTTTGGCGACGGCGGGGGCGGGGGCGCAGGACAAGCCACTTCGCTATGCGCCCATGCATCGCCTGACGTGGCAGGAATATGAAGGCACTTTGCGATTCTGGAAAAGCACCTAACCCCAGTGGATCACTCTTCAGTCACGGGGAATCAGCGGGCAGAACATGCCCGAGGATTTGGTCAAAATCACGGATCGTGCCGTATCGGATGCAGACAAACAAATCGGCCTGATTACCACGTTGCACTGCGGACCCGAGCGAACCGGAACATCGGGAGCGATAGCTTTTATCGAGTGGATGCTCAGTGATGATCCACTGGCGGTGGAGACTCGACGCAGACAGATCATACTCGTCATGCCGATCGTTAATCCCCTGCCGTTGTTTCACACGGATCGCTGGCGGAATGAACACAGATCGCTGGCGGAATGAACACAGATCGCTGGCGGAATGAACACGGCGTCGAGCCGTATGCCGGACTGGATCGAAAGGGCAATATTTGGGATGTGAAAACACTGACGATTCGCAATCCGCAGGAGGCACCGGACTGACGGCCGTGCTTTCCGTGGTCGACGAATATCAGCCGGAAATTCACGCCGACTTTCATGGCACGGGTCTGCAGGAATACGCACCTAATCAACTCGGCACCCGGCAAACCTATCACGGTCAGATCATAACTGAGATCACGGGAAGCGCGTATTCCAACTACGCGCTGCGACCTTGGGATTGGTGCGTGACCAAAACGATGATCGACTCCGGCAACGCGTCCGGCTTTCCCTCGGATCGATTTGAGGCGGATGCGCAGCGCACCTTCTGGGGAGCGGAACTGGCTCCGCTGGGAAAGAAACTGTGGCACGGAAAGCCGTTGTTCTATTCACAACACTATTCGTATGCCAAATACCACACGATGGTCTGCACTCAGGAAGTGGCGTGGGAGCAAAGCGTCGTCGCACGAATGAAGGGACTGCTGCGCGTCGGCAACGGGATATGGAATGACGAGCGGCAGCCGAGCTATCCGGTCAATCGAATGAAACATTTCGTCGGGCACTTTGTGACTGCGTATGGGAACACGGCGTCCGAACGCCGCAAGAGCCGCGTTGAGCTTTGGTCAAAGCACGGCGAGTTCACTCTCTGGTTCATATATCCGCAGACGGATGGTCGCGAGAGCTTGGTGTGTGCGACGACTGCCGCAGCGAAACGGGCCGTTGCCGCAGCAGATCTTCGTGAGTTGCAGATTCATCTGCACGACCAGTTCTGACTACCCCCCAGTCTTTGCACCAAGTTGAGTGAGAGAATTGGGGTTAGGGCTATGGCTGTGTTCTGGAGGCTGAGGCGTAGCCGAAGCCGAAGCCGGAAGAACACAGCCAGCAGCATATGCGGCTGGGGTTTGATAATCCAATGAACTGTGGATACGGTGATGGTTGTAGTCGAGTCGCCAGCGATCAATCACCCAGCAAGCTTCCTCGAAGCTCAGGAAGATTTCACGGTTTAGCAGCTCATCGCCAAGCGTGCCATTGAACGATTCGACATAGCCATTCTCCCAAGTGCTGCCCTTGGCGATAAACAGCATTTTGACAGCGGCGTCTTTCAGCCAACGGCAAATTACCTTGGATACGAACTCTGGGCCGTTGTCACTGCGAAGGTACTCGGGCGTGCCGCGTACAGCGAACAGGTACTGCAACACACCCACGACATCTTGAGCGGTAAACGAACGCCCCACTTCTATCGCCAAGCATGCTCGCGTGTACTCGTCGATCACCACCAGCAACCGAAGTTGACGACCATCCTCGGTCCGATCTGTCACAAAGTAGTACGACCACACTTGATTCTTGTAGCGGGCACGGTGACGCACACAACCATTCTCACTTCCGCCAGGGAATCGTCGCTTACGATGCTGTTATCGCGGGACTTGCATATGTTCTCGCTTCCAAAGTCGATGGACACGTTTCTCATTCACCATCCAACCTCGCTGCATCAACAACCGATAAATGCGTCCCGATCCAAAGCGAGGGCGTTGACGAGCCAGTAAACGCATCTCGCGCAGTAGACGCAGTTCATCGTCCACCCGACGCGACTGATATCGTTGGGTGTTACGTGGCTGCCCCAGAACGCGGCACGCACGACGCTCCGAGACTCTTTCTGGCCCCAAACGGCTACGCACGGTAGATACTGTGCGGCGACGGCGTTCAGGGCTTACCAGTTTCCCTTGGTAGCCTCCTTGAGGATCTCCCTATCGAGAGCCTGCTCGGCAAATATCTTCTTCAGCCGTGTGTTCTCTTTCTTCAAAGCCTTCAGTTGCTTAGCCATCTCAGGCTTCGTGCCGCCATACTTCTGCCGCCAGCGGTAATACGTCTGTTCGGACACCTCTGTCAACGACTTCTAGCAATTTGCAAATCTCCGGCACCTTCTTGCCCTTACCAAGTTCCACATCGGCTTTACGCAGCTTGGGAACGATCTGATCCACTGTGCGACGTTTCTGAGGCATTCAGAAAGTCCTTTCCGAGCGGTACGCCCGAGCAAGATTCTCTTACTCACAATGGTGCGATTATATGGGGGGAGGTCAGCTGTTCCAGAAGACGGGCTCCATGGCGACGTTGGTTGGCGATGCGTTGAACTGTAAACGGCTGACGATGCGGTTCGTTTCGCTGCTGACCAGGATCGCCTCGGGAGTGTGTCCATTGTGTCGGAGCATCCGCAATATCATCACGTGTGACCTCGCGACCACCGCAGTGCATCAATAAGTTTGCCATGAGCAATCCTTCATACAAAGAAAGACCGCTCCCGTGAGGAAACGGTCGTGGAAAGACACAGCCGCCTCCACACCACGAGAAGACGCTACGAAAAGCCCCACCTTTCAATCACCTTGCGATGGAGATGACCAGAAGACGGGGCTGAGTGCGGCTCGTTTGGGATCTTGAAGAGCTAAACGTCCGCTTCAACAAATAATGACACGGATATCATAGGAATTTAGAAAAATTCAACTGAATGACACATAGACGACAATGACTTCATAATGCTTAACCCGCCACAGAAATATTGTCACTGTATTACCGGTGAAAATGAGATTGGAATTCGTGAACCAATAAACATCGTGAGATAAGTTCGCACTTTGAAGAAAGTGACATGAATAGCACCTACATCATCCGCAACACGTGGTGCAAACAGATCCCAATGCTGCATCAGATCTTAACCAACTCATGCTCCGAAGCGGATTCCTCCAATCCCTGCCGTGTGTCTGAACTGGCCAATGCTTGCGCTGTCTGGGAGGCTTTGCACTACACGATGAAGTCGCTGCTTGGCTGGCAAAATCCTGGAAAAAGACTGTCATGGTGGTATCAACAAGGTCAGCCGACGGCCGTCTCAGATCTTCTTAAAATGACAAGTCGTTTATGGAGACAAAACAATGCGATTGACTACTACGCCGCATGGTCTTGGAGCACCTCTGACCCAGAGGGTGGCAAGCTGGATACGAGGGCAGAGTTTCCAAATAATGCTTGGTGGACTAACTTCCGAAATCGGCCAAACACTGTTTGAATAATCCTTACAGCGGCGGATGCAACCCACTGCATCTCGGGCACAGTCAAACGGATCCGTTCGGCGATATTGAAGACAACTCGGAGCTGACTCAAGCCTGGGAACTGTTTTATAATGAGGTAACGCGACGAGCTGTCTTGATCGTGGATCACCTCGGCTTCTGGCGTAACGCTCTGAAAAAAGCTGACGGGCTACTGCCAGATCTTGGGAATCGGTGATGGCACGTGCAGATCTTCGATCGCCAGTACGGCGGTCTAGGCACCTTTCGTAAAAGCCGGGCGACTGGCCGCTGGCTTCAGGGAAAGCATTCCATTCATATGAAGGGGAATCAAATACCCCATTGAAACACAGGAGTTAGTTGAATTCGTTTTCAACCACGTCTAAAATCCAGAGTCAGTCGGCCCGCTTTCTGCAACATACGAATTGTGAATCGAGTAAATACGCGGGGTACTCCTGAATTGCCCTTATGTGAAATATCGCAAGGTACAAACGTTATTTCAATACGCAGAAGAAGTGCCATACAATTTAGTGCTAGTCAATTTATTTCGACAATCGACAAGACTTATGACCATTAAAGTTGCGGCTGGTGAAATCGAAGGTAATGGGCTTCATTACCGCAAGCGATTCAAAGTAATTGAAAAGGTATGCGATGCGCTGGCAAGCTTAGAAGAAGCGGTAGGTCACATGGAGGATGAAATCGATTGGGATAGAATCTTCGATGGTGTTCCCCACCTACAGTTTCTATCATCCGACGAATATTGGCCACCCTTTTATGACCCAAGGACCTTTGATTCTGTTCCTGGATTTTGGACAGTAAATCCCCAAGAAGGCGAAGACGATGACGGCTACGGTCCTGGAAACTCGTTTGAGAGAATTGAAATCTTTGTGAAAAAAGAAGAGGCGACCCAAATACTCAAAGACTTCCGAAAAGTTTGGGCAAACATAAAAAAATATGGGCCGCTTAAAGAGTATCTATAGGACACTCTGTGTACAGCTAAATCAGGTCATCACTCAGCGTGAAGGGTGTTTTTCAAGCGATTGCTTTACCGATGCCTGCTGATAAGTAAACTAAAGAAATGTCAATACATTTTATTGCAGCACCGTTCCGGTAGTCTAATGAGCACCAACAAGAAAATAGATGTCGTTGCGGCGATCATCGAACATTCAAGTGAAATCCTTGCCGTGCAGCGAGGTCCCAGTAAGTTTGCTTATCTAACCGGAAAATTCGAGTTTCCAGGTGGCAAAATTGAAGCAGGTGAAACGCCTGAACAGGCACTACTTCGCGAGATAAAAGAAGAGCTACTGCTCGACATAAAGATACTCCATGAGTTTGTGACTGTTCGGCATGAATACCCAGATTTTAAAGTGACAATGCAGTGCTTTCGCTGCACAACGCAGGAACGCTCGTTAACCCTTACTGAACACACAGAACAACAATGGTTGCCAATAGCTGGGTTGCCGTCATTAGATTGGGCTCCTGCAGACATGCCCGTTGTTGATAAATTGGTGGCGACAGCATCACCCTAAATTGCCGATCGCGTGTCGCTAGAGTACCGAAATTCTAAGATAGTTCGGAAATGCCGAGCGTCTCAAAAAGCGTTTCTGGAACAGGCTGCCTTAGCTTCCATGTTACCGAGATGGGTTGTCCCACCTTCCCAGTCCACAAAATCCACTTCCCCGCAATAAATAAAAGGCGATGCCTTCAATTTAATCTTAGCCTGTTTCCGCACGAACAACCGGACTGCTACTTTCAGCTAATTGTGTGACAGATATGATCTGTCCGTGCTTTCTTCCTTCTTTCGATTTTGGCTTTGCCATTTAAAGGTAGTGGGGCTTTCGAAATCGTCGCTTGCGATGTTGTTTTCGTGGGACTTGCATATGCTCTCGCTTCCAAAGTCGATGGACGCGTTTCTCGTTCACCGCCCCTGGATTTCCGACTGCAATCCCGGTTGTTTCAGGAAGGCTTCAAAGCGGCCTGACGCACGGTCAACAAGGATGATCTTAACTCGTCTGTAAATTACGTTTAATCATGGCTGTATCGAACTGGATCTTGCAACGATTTGTCTCGCATGCAGAATTACAAGAAACGCTTAGACAATAAAGTTCGATTCCTTTCATCGAGAAATCCTACATGCCACGCAATGAGCCCTTTCGGTCCACAATTGGCCTTTATGAAAGGATCATCTCGGATGAGATAGAGAGTGCCTTGAAGCTAACCAGTAGCTCTTTGGAAGCCTCGCGAGAACACATCGAAAAAGGCGAGTCGCATATTGCGATGACCAACCACTTGGCCAATGTAATATTGGCGTCGTTGAGTACGGTCCGTGGTGAAAATGCCATCAGAAAACAACAAGAGATTGCCAACTCAATTATTGATCACTTGGAAACAGAGTTTGGCGATCTTGTTGCTGGTGAAAAAATCTCAAACTCGGTCGAACAGTTATTGGCGTTGCGGAACATTCCGGTTTCCAACAATGACACCTTTCGCCCTGAAACGCCCTTGGCCTATTCAACGCTAATCACGGGAGCTCCTGATGACCCTTCATTAGGGAGCCAACTTCGCAAGGAAGCTGCCTCTTGCGACCGTATCGATATTCTATGTTCTTTTATTCGCTGGAGCGGTTTGAGGCTACTGATGGATGAGCTTCGCAGGATTGGCGAAGACTCAAATGGTGAAACCAAGATCCGGGTCATCACCACCAGCTACATGGGGGCGACGGATCCTAAAGCGATCGACGCGTTGCTTTCGATCCCGAACATCGAGGTGAAGGTAAGTTACGACACGCAACGCACAAGGCTCCACGCAAAGGCATATTTATTTTATCGCGACACTGGATTTGGCTGTGCCTACATCGGTTCGGCCAACCTTTCAAACGCGGCTTTGTCCGACGGACTCGAATGGACAACTAAGGTAAGTCAGTACGAGCTTCCGCATCTCTGGACAAAAGTCAAATCAACC
>PKCN01000426.1 GCA_002862205.1 Planctomycetaceae bacterium
GCTGCTTGTTGTCAAGCTGCTTGTTGTCAAGCTGCTTGGGTTTGAGTCGTCTGCAGTCGCGTTGGCAGCATTCCATAATTCGGAGAGGCCGAGGCCCAGACCCCCCAGTGCACCAGCTTGTAGCAATGCACGTCGTCCGCAGCGGTTCAATGATGCAAATTCGTGACAACTTTGCGAGCGACGGCGATCTTGTCTGGCGCGACTTGCCATGGATCGAACAATTCCGGCAGGAGGTTTGGGAGGGACTCTCGTCACTCAACACCGAAATGAAACAGCGGAATGCAGGGATAGGGAGTCCTGTGCGGGGCGCTGTTTCAGCGAACTTGAGTTGTGTTGATTCTATCGGATTGAATCTCCAATGTCATGTTCTGCTTACAATTCCTGTGCCGGGGGCGGCTTTCGCAACGAGACCTGCGTCTTGGGAAGGCGTGAATTCCTGGTAAGCCGAGGGCATAGGAATACGTGCAAAATCCGCTCGGCTGGTTGACGGTGCCTCACCTTTGAGCCTGTCTCGTCGGTGATCTTGTATACTGGGAGAATCGCTGTACTACCGATAGCGTGCTCCGTCTGTCGGCTGATGATTTGTGTCTGATTGATTGTGCATCTAGCGGCAATGTTTCCGCAGCAATGTTTCCGCAGCAATGTTTCCGCAGCAATGTTTTCGCCGTAATGCTCCCGCCTCGATGTTCCCACCTCTAAATATGAATTTGTCCATGAATGATGGTTTGTCATGTCGGATGCATTCTTTTTCGTTTCCCGTTGTTGCTTTGGTGTTCGCGTCGATCTTGGGTTTGTGTCTTGCGATGCAGGGTGAGGCTGAGGCCGATGATCGACAACAGGACAAGCAAGCCAGGAAATCGGTCCCTGCGGACCATGCAAAAAAGTCACAGCAAGGCACGCAACTGTTCAAGCAGAAGGTTCGCTCAATTCTGACCACTCACTGTCTGAAGTGTCACGGTGGTGAATCCGTTAAGGCGGATTTTGACTTGTCCAACCGAGCCGCACTGATGGAAAGTGGTTATGTCGAGGATACTGCTGAGGCGAGCCATCTATTTCAGGTGATTAACCACAGCGCTGAACCTGTCATGCCGTTGAAGTCCGAAAAGCTGGCGGAAGATGCGATCGAAGTGATTCGACAATGGATCGATCTTGGCGCACCGTATGACAAGCCCTTGATTGAGGGCGTCAAGACTGACGGACCCATGAGGGTTACCGAGGCCCATCGCAAATTCTGGTCTTTTTTGCCTCTGCAGAAAGTGCCTGTTCCGCAGGTCAAGAATGAACAGTGGTGCCGAACACCCATCGATCGATTCATTCTTGCGCGACAGGAGGCTGAGGGTTTGCAGCCGAATCCGGATGTTGATGCAAGAACGTTATTGCGGCGTGGGTCGTTCGATTTGTTAGGTTTGCCAGCGACATCTGCGCAGGTTGATGAATTTGTAACGCTGGCGAATGATGAAAGGTGGTCCAAACAGGTGTTGCGCTTGCTCGAATCACCGCACTATGGCGAGAGGTGGGCCAGGCACTGGATGGATGTCGCAAGGTTTGCGGAGTCGCACGGATACGAGCAGGACTATGACCGGCCGCATGCGTATCACTATCGTGATTTTCTGATTCGTGCATTCAACGATGATATGCCTTTCAAACGATTTCTGGAGTGGCAGCTTGCAGGAGATGAGTTGGATCCGGCGAACCCGCAGGCGATGATGGCTACGGGGTTTCTGGGGGCAGGAGTGTTTCCTACACAACTCACCGAAGCTGAGTTTGAATCGGCAAGGTACGATGAATTGGACGACATGGTGACAACAACTGGCGTGGCCTTTCTGGGTTTGTCCGTTGGATGTGCAAGATGCCATGATCACAAGTTCGATCCCATTCCGTCTCGTGACTATTACCGGATGGCCGCGACATTTACGACGGCGATTCGAAGCGAAGTAGAGTTGGATCTTGAACTTGAAACGAACGAACAACGTCGGCTTGAACACGCGGAACAGATTGTCAAGCTCGAAAAAGAGCTGCGCCAATATGAACAAACGGTTGCCCAGGAAGCGTTCGGAACATGGATTCAGGAGTACGACGAAGTCGAGGCATCGGATCCTTGGCAGACGATGAAAGTGCTGGAGATCAAGTCGTCCGGCGGATCCAAGTTTGAGTTTCAGAGTGACGGGTCCTGGTTGGCATTGGGCAAGGCGCCCGCCAAAGATGAGTTGACGATCATCACTGAGTCTGAATTGAAGGCTGCCTCTCGATTGCGGATCGAAGCATTGACCCATGATTCACTACCACGAAAAGGGCCGGGCCGCGCTGATAATGGGAACTTTGCCCTCGGAAATGTCGAACTCAAATTGATCGCGACTGATGACGGAGCAAAAACAGGGCCGCTGGCGTCTGATGGAAAAGTGGCTTCAGGTGCGCGGCAAACCATCGAGCTTAAGAAAGCGGCGGCAACGCATCAGCAGAATACCAGTAGCCTTTCAGTGATGGCATCGATTGACCAGGATCCCATTTCTGGCTGGGCGGTCGATCGGGGAGGCATTGGAAAAGATCAGGCCGCTGTCTTCGAATTCGCGGAACCGGTCGAAATGAAAGGCAAGGTTCGCTGGGCGATTCGTTTGCTGTTCAATCACCCCAATCAGCGTCACGCCATGGGACGCATTCGGCTTTCCCTGTCCGGTCGTGCCGATGCTCCGGTTGAGGTGGGAAGTGAAGATGTGCTTTCGCATCTCAGGCCCGTACTTCGTGAAGCAAAGCAAAATCGTGATCCCAAGTCTGAGGCGTGGAAAACCTCGCTGCAGTGGTACCTGACAACCTTGCCGGAATGGCGGGCAAAGAAGAAACGGATCGAAGTGCTTCGGAAGAATGGAAACGGCACGAAATTGACCAAGGTGATGGTGACCAGTGAAGGATTACCGCACATGAAGCACCACGCCGATGGACGTGGATTCCCACATTTCTACCCTCAAACTCACTTGCTCAATCGTGGTGATGTGGAACAGAAACAGGAAGTAGTCACTGCTGGTTTTCTTCAGGCATTGACGCCGGAAGACGCAGATGAAAAGCATTGGGTGTCTCAAGCATCAACCGGAGGCAGGCGAACGAGTTTTCGCCGGGCAACACTTGCAAACTGGATGACCGACGTTGAATTGGGCGCTGGAGCATTGGTTGCCCGCGTGATCGTCAACCGCGTCTGGCAGCATCACTTTGGTCGGGGGCTCGTTGCCACGCCCAACGATTTTGGAGTTTCCGGAGATGTGCCATCACATCCCCAGTTGCTCAATTGGCTTGCCGAGGATCTTGTCAGCCATGGTTGGCAACTCAAACGCCTGCATCATTTGATCATGACCAGCAGTGTCTACCGCCAGTCGACTGCACATGATGAAAATCGAGCTACGTTGGATCGTGAGAATGTACTGTTGTGGCGTTGGCAGCCCAGACGGCTCGAAGCAGAGGCGATTCGCGATGCAATGCTGGCCGTTTCCGGCCAGCTTGATACCCGTATGTATGGTCCGGGAACATTGGATCAGAATATGAAACGCCGTAGTATTTATTTCTTTATCAAACGCAGCAAGTTGATCCCGGTCATGATGTTGTTTGATTGGCCTGAGCATCTGGTCAGTATCGGACGTCGTTCAAATACTACCGTGGCACCGCAGGCGTTGATGTTTCTCAACAGTACTCAGGGCCGGAAGTACTCGGAGTCTTTTGCTTCGCAATTGAACGGAAATTCCGTGGATGATGCCGTGGCTGCTGCTTACCAGATGGCGTTTGCTCGTGAGCCAACCCAAAGTGAAATTCTGAACTGTGCCGGCTTTGTTCAGCAGCAGCAGGCTGTGTACCGACAACAGAAAACCCCAGATCCCCGACGATCTGCGTTGACTGATCTTTGTCAGGCGCTGATGAGTGCAAGTGAGTTCATTTACATTGAGTAGGACGAGTCGAGTAGGCTGACTGGATCCCTGCGAATTTTCATGTGATTGTCTTTTGGGCAATTGCCGGACCTCCCTTTTTACCGCTTCCTGAATCATGAACGTGTCAAATTCTTTTCAAACCCCGAAAACGGATTCACGCCAAACGTTGAGTCGACGGCACCTGCTTCAGCGGGCAGGGTGTGGCTTTGGGATGGTTGGATTGACGGCAATGTTGCAGCAACAGGGATTGCTCGAGAACGCAAGCGCGGCGGATCTGGGGAGTGATCGCTCGCTCAATCCGTTGGCTCCACGTGAGGGCCATTTTCCAGCCAAGGCAAAGCACGTGATCTGGATCTTCGTCAACGGGGGCCCCAGTCATGTCGATACATGGAACTATCGACCTGAATTGACCAAATGGAATGGGAAATCGATTCGCGATTTCGATTCTGAATTCAAAAATACGACAGGTTTTTTTAAAAATTCTGTCGGTAACCTGATGCAGTCACCGTTCAAGTTCTCACCTCAGGGTGAGTCGGGGAAAATGGTGCCAGAGATCTTTCCTCATCTGGGCAAGCATGTCGACAAGATGGCTTTTCTGTTATCAGGTCACACCGAATCCAATAATCACTCCCCTGCCCTGTTTGCCATGAATACAGGCATGCCTCGAATGGGGTTTCCCTGTGTGGGGTCATGGACAACCTATGGGCTGGGCAGTGAGAGCAGTAACCTGCCAGGTTTTGTAGTGATGAGTGACCCGCAAGGACGTGGCTTGCCCAAAGGGCACGCTGCGAACTGGAGTGCGGGGTTCCTGCCTGGGGTGTATCAGGGCACCTACCTGCGTCCCAACGGACAGCCGATCGACAATTTGGTCCGCCCCAGGCAGTTGGATGATTCAGGACAACGCAGGCAGCTCGATCTGATCAAACAACTCAATCAGGAGTACCTGAAAAAGAATTCTGCTGATGGGGAATTGGCTGCAAGAATTGAGAGTTTTGAACTGGCGTTTCGGATGCAAACAGCAGCCCCGGAGGCGTTGGATATCGCTGCGGAGCCAAAGCACGTGCAAGAACTCTATGGCATTGGGAATGAGCGTTGTGATCATTTTGCCAAGCAATGTTTGATGTCTCGGCGTCTGATTGAGCGAGGTGTCAGGTTTGTGCAGATTTACTCGGGTGGAATGGAAAATCAGAGGTCATGGGATGGGCACAATGACATCGAAGGAAATCACCGCCAGTTTGCAGGTGAGACCGATCAACCCGTGGCCGGGTTACTTGCCGATTTGCAACAGCGTGGCCTGCTGGATGAAACCCTCGTTGTGTGGTGCGGTGAGTTTGGCCGACTGCCGATTGCACAAACGGGGGCGAAGCCGGGGCGTGATCATAATCCCCATTGCTTTTGTGCCTGGTTGGCGGGAGCTGGTATCAAAGGAGGGATGGATTACGGAGCTTCCGATGAAATCGGATTCAAAGCGGCGGATGATAAAGTGCATGTGAACGATCTGCATGCGACCCTGTTACATCTGATGGGCATTGATCATGAACGGTTGACTTATAAGTACAACGGTCGGCGTTTCCGACTGACGGACGTTGCCGGTCATGTGATCAAAGATATTCTTGCGTGAGTGGTCGTTGATACCTGGTGAGAGTAATCCGTGACCTCAAATGCTGCTCAGGGAATCTCCGACCACGCGTGTGCGCAGTCGATCGGCAGCGTAGCCAAGCTGGATGGCATTCCCAGCTAGTAGACGGTCGGTCTGAAGGTGTGCTTCGTTACCATCAGTTGCTACAACATGCAACATGCCTACTCTGAGGAAGGGTCTGAGGAAGGGTCTGAGGAAGAGTTGGGGGCGTTCTCTGAGGGCGGAGCTTCTGGGGACATAGATGACTCAATGTCACGGTTCAGTTCCACTTCCGAATCGATTGCTGTTGTGTCTTCGCTGCTTGATTCTGAATCGTCGATCCCTGCAACGGTGCCCGACACGGGAGGGGATTCAGAGACGGTGTTTTCGGATTCTGTATTTTCGGATTCTGTATTTTCGGATTCTGTATTTTCGGATTCTGTATTTTCGGATTCTGTATTTTCGGATTCTGTATTTTCGGATTCTTTCTCTGCTTTTATTGCAACTTTGGCATTTTCCTGTTTTCTTTCAGCCCGCTTTGCGACGTGAGCCGCAGCGATCTCTTCCATGGTTTTCACTTCATCGGGACGGCTCTTGCCAAATTGTTTCAGGTATTGAGCTTCAATGAATTCAGTGAGCGGCAGTTTCCAGGGTTGGTTTTCACGATCGGCATATTTGGAAAATCGTTTTGGACTCAAACCCAGTTCCCTTGCCATCTGGATGTGTGCATCGGAAAGTCGGAACTGTTTTCTGGCGTTAATCCATGGGTGGAACTTATGGGGAATGCGTGTCTTTTTTGCCATGGTGTCAATGGGGTTTTGCTGAGTTCAGTTGCGAGAACTTAGCTGAGAGGATGGGGGAATTGAAGTTGCAGCCATGAAGAACATGCTGCACATGATGTTTGATTGAGTCGGTTTGCTAGTTGGCATTCGCGCTATCAGGCAGCGTCGTTTGAGCCCTGATTGAGGCAATTGCCCCAGGCCCTTGCGTCGAGATGTTGTGTGAGAATTCGAACAGTTTGCGGGCCTGCTGGCTGACACTCTGGGTGATTTGCAGGGCGTAGCATAGCAGAGTGGTCAGATTTGCCACTGGGATGGCAAGCCGTTACGATTCACTTCCAGTGATGGAATCCCGGATTCCAAAAGCCTTCCAGTACATTGCCAATCTTTTCAGGGAATATTCACAGATGACATTACAGAGCAAACGATTGCAAAAGTGGCTTGTGAGCAGGACAGCCTCGGGTTCGAGATTACGGATCGCTTGCCTGTCTCTGGTGGTCGGCGTCAGCGCAATGGTGGGTTGTAACAAGGAGACTGATCAATCGCCATCAGCAGACCGAGGTGCTATGGGTGTCAGCCCGACACGTGAAGAAGCAGCGGGTGAGGAAGCATTGCAGGCAGCCGCCGCGGATTCATCTGCTGCACAAGCCGCCGCTGCTACTCTGGACGACGCTGCTACTCCGGACGACGCTGCTACTCCGGACGACGCTGGCCAAGCTTCGCCGCCGCCAAGTAGTCTTTCCATTGGTGATCCCAATCCGGGGCTCCAATTGGCAAAGTTTGTCAAGGGCGAGAAAATCAAGGCACCGTTGAAGGGCGATGTTACTGTGGTAGAGTTTTGGGCTACCTGGTGCAGGCCCTGTCTCGCTGGCATGCCACACATCAGTGAGTTGCAGCGTGAATATGGTGACAAGGTGAGGTTCATCGGTGTGACCAGAGAAGAAGAGAGTGTGGTCACTGATTTCCTCAAGTCCACCGGACCCGGTGGCGAAACTTGGGATGAAGTCATTGATTATCGTTTGGCATTGGATGACGGGGATTGGACCAATGCCGCGTACATGAGCGCGGCAAATCAGAATGGAATCCCTTGTGCATTCATCGTGGGGCGTGAGGGTATCGTTGAGTGGATTGGTCATCCCGCCGGCATCGACCAACCGCTGAAGAAAATCGTGGATGGTAGTTGGGATCGGCAAGCAGCGATTGACGAACTCAAGCAGCAGGCGATGTTTGAGCAGTATGCTCAAAAGATGAATGGAATGCTTCGTGGTGGCAATTTTGATGCTGCCTTGTCTCTTCTGGATGAAATGGAAAAATCCTCGGGTGGCAAGTCCATGCCGCTGTTGAATAATCGCCTCATGATATTGATGATGGCGGAACGTGCCGAAGAGGCATCCAAGGTCAGAAGCGAATTGATCGAGTTGGCATGGGACGATGCGTCAGTGCTCAATGGAGTGGCTTGGGAAACTGCCACTACAGAAAATCCAACCGATTTGGAACTCGCGTTGAAGGCAGCCAAGCGTGCAAGTGAAATCCGCGAGGGTAAGGATGTAGCAATTCTTGATACGCTCGCACGTTGCCACTATGAATTGGGGCAACTTGATAAAGCGATTGAGGTGCAGCAGAAAGCCGTTGATCTCGGTGGCAACATGCCGGAGATCACAGAGGCACTCAAAAGATACAAGGAAGAGAAGGCCGCGGCGGATTCCAACTGATCCCAGACGCAGCGAGAATGTGGAAATCACACGCTTTGCCGTGAAGTCAGTCCGAGGACTGACTTCATGGCTTTCTTTTTTCTTCGCGTGGCGTGATCACTCGCCGCCGGCGTGGGAAGTGTGCTACCAGCGTTCTGTGTAAATCGTCCCGTAGCGATTCTTACTGCCGTTGGCGACGAGGTAGTCATAAAGTGTCTCTCCTGGTTGGAGAGCCGGGAGACTCTTGAGACTTGGCATCTCCCAGTGTCTGCCATTGTCATCAACAAGGTACAAGCGGAAGAGAAGTGCATAGCGACCGTCAGGCTCTCTTCTCCAAAGCTCTGGGAAAGTTCCCCTTAATGAGACGGGATACCACTCACTGCCAAATGAACGATCCACGATTCCCATGGCGCTGATGGGTGTGTCGGAGGATCGCGAGGTGCCCTTGGTTTGCCAAGTACCGGTGCGTTGATCGAATATTTCAAGAACAACCCTTTGACCAGGCTGAGGTGTCAGTCCAGTGAAGGTGATTGGCTCGTCGCTGCTCGGATGAGTACTGCCGTCAAGGGGCTGAATGGTACAGCCGCTCAGGACAGTGAGCATGCAGATTCCCAAGGTAATGGTTGTGATACGTGTCAGTGCTGCTTGAGTCCAAGCGTGTTGGGTGTTCATGGTTTTAGCCTTGATCTGTGTTTGGGGTGAGGTGTTCGCTGTTGGTTCCAACAATCTGCTCAGAGTGCATGAAGTGTGGATATTCAACAGATCGCAGGTGTCTGCTTCGCCCCGACATTTGTGATGCCAACTTTATGACACTTGAATGCGAACCCACCGCAGCGTGCTGTTAGTGCCCAACTTTCCCGCTGCAGATTCAGCACGCTGCTTCACCCATCTCTGGCCCGCATTTGGCAGCTTTGAGGCCTGTTTGGATTGTCCTTCACCCGGCACTTGATCGCGATCTGTCGACACAAGAGGGCTCAGCAGTCATGGAGAATCTTGTTCAAATGCAAACTCTTTTTGCACCTGCTGCTGCCACGATAACTCATGCCGAACACGCATCCAGACCAACTTTCTGCTGGCACTTTGATAAGGCCGCGCCGCACGATACATGCCGCAAGAATCATTCATGCGGTGACCAGACAGCCCAAGACGCTTGCCTCGATTCCTTCTGGCGAGCGAGTTGGATGCGCAGTGGGCTTTTGCCTTTGACGAAGCATCCCCGAGAGGATTCGAACCTCTAACCTTCGGCTCCGGAGGCCGACGCGCTATCCAATTGTGCCACGGGGACGAATTCAATCCATGAAACGTGCAGAATAAGTCAGGCAAAGCAGAGGCTTCAAGTTTAGTGCGAACGATGGGGAGCGGGTAGCTGATGCGGCACTCAGCCCATGGTGACCCCGAGTCGCGAGGGTCAAAAGGCGATTTGATCTGTCTCAAAAAGACGATTTGAGCTCCCGCAGCGAGGGTGCCCCTGCGGCTGGGGCGTGTTTGTGATGCTGCTCAATTGCTCGTGGATTGCGATTCGTAGACCACCCCACAGAGGGGTGGTCTTTTGGATTCATGCGTGTTTTCAATTCACCCTGCGTGATTTGCGTGCTATCTTATAAGGAACTTTTGGATGAAAAGCTTGATGGAAAGATGAGATTGCGATACGAAAAACAACGTTCCGGTGTGTCAATGAAACGACGAGGGACTCGGCTTGGGTTTACCATGATCGAGCTCTTGGTGGTGATTGGGATTATCGGATTGCTCATCTCAATGATGCTTCCGGCAGTTCAGGCGGCGAGGGAAGCTGCTAGACGTACCGATTGTGCCAATCGTATGCGTCAACTCGCGCTCGCGACCCACATGCATCACAACGCAGTCAGGTATTTCCCACCGGCCCGCTATGAGTCACGACCGGATGCTGCACCGAACCAGCAATGCGGGCTTGAGACGCCGACATGGTTGGTACGGGTGATGCCATTCCTTGAGCAGGTTTCTCTTGCAGAAAAGTGGGACCTCTCAAAACCATGGCACGAGCATGGTGAACAGGTTCGCACTGTCGTCCCTGATGTTTTTCTTTGCCCCTCGCGTCGAAGTGGGACGAGTCCCATTGGTATTCGGCGGCTTAGAACGACGGTCACAGGCGAGGGTGGCAGGTTGCCATGTGGTTGTCCAATCCCGGCGCGGCCTCGATCGGTATCCATGAATGTGAAGGGTGCACTTTGCGACTACGCGGGGAATCATGGCGATTTGACACCCGGAGCCACCGGTGATCCCACTGATTTCTACTTCGGTGGCAACGGCACAGGCGTGATCATCAGTGTTCGGCCAAATTGCAAAAACGGCAATGCGATCAGCCCGGCAGACCGCATTCGCATGGCATCTGTGAGCGATGGGACATCAAGTACTTTTCTCTTTGGTGAAAAATTCGTACCCCTCAATAAGCTAGAGCAATTCCCGTTTGATTCTCCTGCCTACGATGGTGATCATCTGCCGGCTTCTTGCCGACTTGCCGGTCCCGGGCTGCGATTGGCGAACGGACCGCGTGATGTTCTGGCCGATATGTTCTCGTTTGGAAGCTGGCATCCTGGTGGGGCCCAC
Source organism: Planctomycetaceae bacterium (assembly GCA_002862205.1). Taxonomy (GTDB): domain Bacteria; phylum Planctomycetota; class Planctomycetia; order Pirellulales; family Pirellulaceae; genus Rubripirellula. The sequence continues at coordinate 10,580 of PKCN01000426.1, forward strand.
TTTGCGTTGGTCGATGGCAGTGTGCGTTTCTACAGCTCACAAACCGATACGATGGTTCTTGGATCGATGGCGAATCGACGCGATGCACGGGTCGTCGAGATGGTGCCGTGATTCGCCTCGGTTTTGTAAGGCTCAGTACACTGTTTGTGGGAACCATCTTACTGCTAGCGGTTGCTGGATGTGGCGGGGCCGGTGTCCCAACTGCAGGTGTAGTTCGCTTCGAAGATGGAACTCCTGTCACCTCAGGAAGTATCGAGTTTCGAAGGCTGAGCGATAAAGCTCGATTCGCCAGTCGTATCAGTCCTCAGGGCATGTTCCAGCCTGCCAATCAGGACGGTGACATTGGCTTGCCGGCCGGAGCGTACGAAGTTGTGGTCGTGCAAATTGTCCTGACCGAGGATTTGGCTTTGCATGATCACTCCCATGGGAACACGGTTCCCCGTCGTTACGCTGATTACTACACCAGTGGTCTCAAGGTTGATATCGCTCCCAACGAGGTGAAGCGGATCGAAATCGTCGTGCCAGCCGAACCTGTCGAGTAAGCAATCATCGCCTCGCAGAAGGTTGCTGAGTCTGAGAATCGAGATTGTCTGTCTGCGGTTGCCACGCATACGCTTCGAGTGACTGACCAGCGGTAGCCGTGCCTGATAAGACGCTCTCGACCGGGAATGATGGTTTGTGCCCAGAGTCTCGGCTTGGGGCCTCGTAGCTAGCTTCACCCCACACGCTCCGAGGACGCTTCATGCGTTGGTGTCATTCAGGGCGTTGGTGTCATTCAGGGCGTTGGGGATTCCCCCAGAGCCCCATCAACTGTTCGGATTTCTTCAAACTGAGCGGGAATTGCTCGCTGTAGACATGGTTTGCGATACCCGCGAACTGTCGTAATGACTGATGAATATGCTCGGGACGTACACGGATGCCCTCGTCATTGACCGTGTTCAATGTTTTAGGATCCAAGGGAAGTGCAAACTGCTTCTCATTGGTTTTGCCGACAACACGGTTGCCCTCAATTCCCGGGCCGAGAAACATGATGGATCCGATGGACCAATGATTTTTGCCGTTGCCTTTGTTGTAATCAGGCGTGCGTCCCATTTCGCTTTGGGCGATCACGACAAGTTTGTCGCGAATCTGGAGGTCTTCGGCGCGGTGTAACGCATACGCGATACCCTCTAGAAACTCTGGGATCAACTTCATCTGGTCTGAGTCGTTGTTCGCATGGCTATCGAATTGGCCGATCGAAAGATTTGCGGAAACACAGACACCTGCTTTGAAGGAGGCAAGCGCGATCTCTGCTTGTTGGGCAAGTCGCGTTTTGGGAATTTGATTTGGAATATGTGGGGTAACACGATTCAACGCCTTTGAGTTGACTTGCGCGGCATAGAGCATGTTTTCTGCATGTTGTCGACGTGGAAGACTCATTGCTTCTGCTCGATCTCTGTGTTGCTGTTGCAAGGCTTGCTCGATTCGGTTCAGAGCGAAATCGTCGTGATACGGGGATTTGGGATTGCCCTCAATTGAGTCTGCATTTGCGATTCGCTTGAGCGATGGAAGATACGGAACACGCGCTTTGGCAACCAGGTTACCGGTGGCCGAATAGTTTCCGAACGTCAAGAACGAAAGCGGACATGATGCTCCCTGGCACGCTGCCACCAATGCTGCAAAGGTCGGATAGGCAAGGCTGTCCAGTTTGCCTGTTGCCATGTAACGAGAGCAAGGCGAATGATTGTTCACTGAATAATCCAGCCCATTGAGGACCAGCATTTCAGGGCCAAACTCGGCGTAGAAATCCTCGTTGCTCAGGCCCTTTTGTCTGTGCTGTGCGGTGGGCGCAAACCGGTGGTTGCCATGGGTGAGGATTTGTTCCTTGCTATACAGTCGATTAATTCGATCGGTACCCTTGGGATCCATCAAATAGGTGGTGTCCCATCCGCCCGATGCATTGAATACCAGGTAGTAGGGGCCATCATAGGGCGGCAATTCACGATTCTTATCGGCTGCAGAAAGTCTCTGGGTGGGCACGGTCAAGCCGAGTCCCGTCAACGCACAGGTTTTCAGGAAGTCACGTCTCATTTTCTATTCCACTGTTCGTGTGCGACAGAATGTCTGTCTGATACGGTCGCGAAACCATCTGTTGGGGATATGCGAGAGAATTACTCATAAAGAAATTCATGCCGCCGGAGTAAATAGGTCAACACAGCCCGCCATGCTCGTACGGTGTAGTGAGGATCAGGAACAGGTGTTTCGAGTCCTTGTCGACAACTCCACGTTTCCCGTTTGTCGAACCGACCACTTTTCTGCGCGTCGGTGATCACACCTGCAAACAGATCGAAGGTGCGTTCGATCTCAATCGAATCTTCTTCGTCATCACGTCCTAACACGTGCTGGTGCAAGTGAATGATTGCATCGCGTATCCTCTTGTCAGTCGCAGCAGATTCTCCCGGTATTGCGTCAGGCTCGATATCAGGAAAAAGGATGCGGTCGGTTTTTTTGCGACTGAAGTCAAGTGAAACATTTCGGCAAGCAACATCATTGGCGAGCGTTCTTTGAATGGCTCCCATAGCTCCACTTGGGTCGACTGCACGCTCAGTGACCTCTTTTGAATCGATCCCCCCGTAGAGCATGGCTGCCTGGCCTTGAAGTAGTTCCGACGGTTTTCCAAAGATGGCTGTTACCTTCCGTTCCAACTGTTCCGGTGAAAGCATTCGCACGAGACCAATGTCTTCCAGAGTCGCCATCCTTTTGGGTGACGACACTGGATTGAGCAAGCCATCAGCCCGATAGAAGTCACTGAGTACCCAATCTTTGATCGCAGTTTTGAAGTTGTAATTTGAAGCAGCAAACCTCGTTGTGATCTGATCGATTTGGTGCTGTTGCGCATGGTATGCGATGCTTTTTTCATCGTAAAAGGGATCGTTGAGGTCTTTGGGGGGCAACAGGGGCCGCCGTCCTGTCAGAAGGTAGTAGGCATGACCGACCATGGTTCTGGCAAAACGGGGGTCCGATGCAGTTTGTTCACCTAGCCACTGCAATGCCCGCCAATGATCGTTTTGGGGAAGTTTGTCTCCCTCGAAACCAGTGGCAAACATGTCAGTGAACCAACCCTCTTTGCGTTTACCGTACAGGGCGCTATTGCGGTCAAAACGCCAGAAGTTTTGGAATAGGCCGGCAACCGGGTCGAGTGTTTTGTGGCACACCACACACTCGGATGCCTGCATCGTTGGATTCTCAAATTTTTCCGTCACCGCCGCAGCATCTGAGACTCGGGCTGCCAGTTCCAGCACATCCACGCCGAGGAAATGTTCGTAATACATCCGAGCTCGCAGACGATTGCGATTGGTTTCGGTGGTCGGGTACCTGCTGAGGTATTGAAGGGTGCTAAGGATGCCAGCGTGAGGATAAAACCCAGTGTCGGAATCCTGATTTTCGCTTTCACGTCGCCCTTGCAGTGACTTCAGTCGTACCGGGATGTATTCAAAGGGATCAACGGGATTGTTGAATTGACCCTGGATTTCATCAAAGCACCCGTACCCGCGTGCGGTGTAAGGCGTGACCATGATGTAGTTTGCCGTAACAATCTCGGTGAAGGGCCGCTCGTTGCGTACGATGTGCTCGACCAGACTCATGGGTTCACCGAGAAGGGCAACGCGGTAGTCACGCGCTAATTTGTAGCCCGCATCACGTCGCTCTTTTTCGTCTTCAATGTGACTCAGGTCGAAATTCTGATGCCAGCCGCGGGTTTTGTCGAAGTGTTCGTACGACAACACCGTCTGATCAGGATTGCCGTCGACCCCCAACGTCAGGAAAATATCGTTGAAACACTCCTGCAGGCGAAGATAAAACGCATCCTCTGTCAGAAGTTGATCGAGGGTAGCAGACAATGCTTTGCGGTTCGTTGTTGCATCGATTGCGTTAGCTGCAGTTCGTGATGATGGTTGTGCAAGGGATGCAAGCTCATCCAGAGTTGGAAGTCTTCCCGCAAGTGAAAGCGTGGCCCGCCTGAGCAGTCGGTGGTCCTCAAGCATCTTGATTCCATCAAACAAGGAGGTGTGGTCGCTGGCGACAGCACTACCATCAGTTGGATTCAAGTTCGGAGCCCGTGCGCGACGGACAAACGTTTGCAGGATCTGGTAGCCTGCGGTTCCCCTTTTCAGAACCTCTTGTCCCCCGTGTTCCTTATCCCCCGATGCCTTCAGAAGCAATAACGACTGGTCGCCGTCCTGCTCAAAAGCCATTCGCACGAAGGCGTCTCGATTAGCTTGCATCGCGGTTGCATGCTCTGCTTTGACCAAACGACTCAAATCCTGAAGCACGAATCGCGTATCTTCTGCATCGCCACCGCGTTTGTGACATTTCACGCACTCGGCACGTCCTACCTTCAACCATAGTTCATTCGCAAAGAATCGCTGAAAGTCCATATCCTCGACGGTTGGGCAGATGATTGGATCTGCAGCAAGCAAAGCGGTTCCAGCGACTGGGAACACAAAGATGCAGGCCGCGGTCAGAAGGAATGATCTCAAAGAAACTGTCGTTCGTGTCATGGTAAGCATTACAGATTTCGTTGATGCCTGATCGACAGGTTTCCGTTTGCATTGTTATCAGGAATTCGAATCCTTGGTTCCAAACCATCCTCTATTCTACTCTATACCAATCCTGTGTTTTTGCTTTGTTGTGAAACCGGAAATGTCACTCCAGCCTTGATGATTGCACGGTCATAGGCGGTTGAGTTGTTTGAGCTTTCACACTGGTGATTGGTTGAATCACCTTGGTGCGCGTCAATCTGCCTCGGGACGATCATTCTGATAGTCCTTTGGCATGCTCTTGTCGTCGCAGATTTGCGATCGCTTGAAAGGATCCAATCTCCATTCAATGGCAAGGGTCTGTGAGAGCTAGAGCTTGGCGATCGCATCAGCATTGATGCGGAGCGAAGGGTGACCGTGAATGACAAAGTAAGGGCCTCGGCTGGCGATTTAGACAACCCGTAGTTGTTTGCATCGCCTGCAGATTGGTGAGCCTGTGTTGACTGTTCTGTCTTGCGGTTGAAGAACTGCATGAGACAGGATCCCACGCGGTGTGACATCGCAGCATCAACACCGTGTTGCCCACCACGCCCGCACCTG
>PKCN01000151.1 GCA_002862205.1 Planctomycetaceae bacterium
CGGCACGTGCCCATCATCTCTGGAATCGCGAAATTCCCGCACCCGACAACAGCCCCGAGAACCTCCAGGCACGCGCGAGTCCATCGGCACTGACCAACAAGGAGTGACCCTCCTAGGCGGCCTTGGCAGTCCCCTGCACACGTTCAGCCTGAACGGATCCCCGCAGACCTTGTGCGTTGGCTTCATCCGTCGACACGATCTCCGTGATCAAATGACGTTTTGCTTCACCGAACCAGCGCGCCAATTCAGGATCCATTCGCCATGTCTTCCACTTGACCATTTCTTCACCCATGCTCCACGTGATATTGCACGAAATCAACTCCATCACGGCAGAGTGGTCAAAATAGGAGGTGTGAACCAACTCTTTGCCTGAGAGTTCCTTGCAGAATCCCTCGACACCCTGAGCCAATGAAGCCTGACCGAGCAACTTTCTCAACATTGGGGCAATGTCCTTCGCATGATGATCAGCAGTATGAAGGATGCGTTTGCAGAGAGGCACAGGCAGGGGCGGAACAAGATGCTGCAACTCGCCAACAGGCGAGGGTGTCACCGCCACAATGGTTGAACTGGGTCGATCGTTTCCTTGAGCCGCTCGCGTCACAATATTCCGCACAAGACGATCCATGGGTGGCTGCAACCAGCGATTGAAAATGGGTGACAGCAGCCAGAAGTAAGGTCGTGACAACAAGCCCAGTGTATCGGAGAAAAACACCCGTTCCTGGGGGAACATTTTGCTTACAAATGACATTTGAACTGCCAGCGTCGCCCGCAATCCATTGATCGCTTCATCATCAGGTGACCACAGGGCCAGATAACGCGAGCCATAAACATCAAAAGCATTCCGCTGCAACCGCTCCTCGGCATGGATGCGATAAGACTCGACCGCGGGACGGATGCTGAGCATGGAAAGATGAAACAACACGTAAGACAATGTCAGGGTCACGACCATCAACAGAACCCCTTCAAGGCTTCCGAAAAAGTACTCCAACAAAGTGACTCCGGTATCAGGATCGTAGCTACCGATGTGAATTCCTTGTACCGAATGCTCGACATGAACGCCCACCCATTTGAGCCCCCCAAGAATCGGCACCCGAATGAAGCCCATCAGACCAGCCTCACTTGCTGGAGGCAGGGTCAACACCATGTCATTGCCTTGAAAGGCATTGTTCAGCATCCGCCCCAACTGCAACATCGCTCTGGCAGCGGGCGGTATCAACAGCGCGCCCATCACGATTCCGGCAATGTTCCAAACGTTGAAGACGCTGCGACTGCGGTGCTGCAGGTAAGGGGTTCCCACGGTCGTCCAACTCTTCAGATGATCCAACGGTTGCCGACCCAGTGACTTGGCTTTCAGAGTTTTCCAGATCACGGAACCACCATGACTGTGCCCCACCAAATGATAGTCACGGCCCTCGGCCTCAAGCCCCCTCAAACGTTCTAGCAATTGCGAAGCGGCCTTGCTGCGTGCCCGCTCACTATTCTCACCGGACCAGTGAAAAACCTCGGCTCCCTCTGCGATCGTGACACCTCGGGGAAGACGGGCCTTCAATTGCGCGGCTGCGGGACTGCCAGCTTGCCACCACTTCTGCCCATCGTTCTCGGTATCAGCAGCATACGTGCCGTGAATCAGAATCACTAACGCTGCCTGACCTGAATTTTCTGCCAAGCGGGGAAACTCAGCGTTGGCACTCTGTTTGTTCATCAGTGAAACGTTCCGATTTTCGAAGACGCAGCAAACCGCAGCAGAAAGTGCACTGACAACCGGCGTCATTGCAAGCATTCCCTCGCACCAAATGAAAGCGGCCTTCAAGCACTGCCATCCGACGCCACTCTGGCGGCCTCCCGGTAAGCAGAACCAGCCTATCATTCAGCCGTTGCGACCATAGAGTTCTGTGACTGGCAGGCCAATCCCAATCCCTGCAGCGTGCTGGGGTAAAAAGCAGCGTTTCTGTTGGCAGGACGTTCGTCGAACTGGGGCAACGGGCCATGCAGAGCATCGGGAAAACGCTCGACGTCCTGTCCTGATTGGGCTTCGTCAAGCCTTGACACCTGATCACCGACTCTGCGATGGTCGCCGGCACTCCCGTTGCTCCTTTTGCAGTATGCCTCAGCAAAGAACGCCGCCGATGTTTGCCAGACGCCGTCCCGAAGCCGGTGCCCGCCCGGGCACCTTGGTCCTCAGCCACAATTCTCAACCCGTCGAATTGTGTGTCACGCTGATCTACGGTGAACACCACAAGGTTTTCAACTGCCGTTCCGTCGAGGAATTGCCCACCAAGTTAATTGACGGACAATTGATGTGGATTGACGTTCGAGGCCACGGTGATGGCACGATTCTCCAGCAGCTCGCGTCTCGTTTTCGTATCACCCCTCTTGCCATGGAGGACCTGGTTAATGCTCCCCAGCGTCCCAAGATGGAGCTATTTGAACACCAACAATTACTGATCGCCCACAGTGTTCCCGCTCCGGGCCACGACATGACTCCAAGCCAATTGGGAATTGTCTTTGATAAACAGGTGGTGCTGACATTCCACGAAGACTGCGATCACGTTTTGGCCCCAATTCATAAACGACTTGAGAACACCAATGCTCGGCTTCGCAGAAAGGGCCCAGATTATCTCGTTTATGCGATTCTGGACGCCTGCGTTGACGGCTGCTACCCGGTACTCGAGACTCTGGGCGAAGGCATCGAACAACTTGAAGAACAAGCACTACGGGATCCTCGTCCTGAGTTACTTGCAAAAATCCATCACACCAAAAACATTTTGGTACGCCTCAGACGCAGCATCTGGCCTCAGCGTGAAATGGTGCTCTCACTGCTGACAGTTGACAGCCGTTTCATCGACAAAGGCACGGAAGAATACTTACGGGACACGGCAGATCACTGCACGCAGTTGTCCGACGTGGTTGATATGTATCGTGAATCCACCAGTGCCCTGATCAATACCTACATGTCTGCTGTTGCTCACCGAAGCAATGAGATCATGAAAGTCTTGACATTGCTAACCAGCGTGTTCGTTCCACCAACCTTCCTGGCTGGCGTTTACGGCATGAACTTCGCAACCATGCCGGAACTCTCGATCCAGGGCGCCTATCCAGCTGCCCTGACGATGATGGGCATCATGATTGCAGGAACTCTCTTCTATTTTTATCGCCGAGGCTGGTTACGACGCGCCCCAATCGAAAACTCAGCCCAAGCTGCAACGGCAGAAAAAAGCAAGTCACGGCGTCCGGCTCGACGCGTCCTGGTCGCCTCATCGCATACTCATTCCACTCGAAAAGCTGCCTGACAAACCCGACGTTTCCAGCTGTCCACGCCGACATTTTCGGCGCTACCTGTGGGTCACATCCCCACACCATGCAAACGATCATGCAAACGATCATGCAAACGATCATGCTTACGATCATGCTTACGACCATGCAAAGGGTGGTACAAACGATCAAGCAAACGGCGTTGCCTCTTCCAGATTGCTTGCCAGCAGCCAGCACCTGCCGAGAAGGCCAACTAGCAGATCCTGCCGAGAGGTTGCACAGCTGGCGAGAGGCTGCACAGCTGGCGAGCTTAAACCAGAGCACCTGCCATGATCACAGGCCGCAGGCGTCCCCGCTCAGCCAACTCGACGCAAGCGATGCACGCCACTGATGATCCTCGCGTCACCGGCATTCTCGCTGGTAAGACCATCATCCTTATCGCCGGTCAGCCGGACCTCCAAAGGCGAACTCATATCAACGTGCACATCCCTCTGCGGAAATGCAATTACGATTCCTGCATTGCGAAAATCCTCGTCAATGGCTGCACGCACACTACTACGCACTTTGGCTCCATCCATGATGCGTTTCATCTGCACCCAAAAATGAACTTCAAATGCCAGCGAGCTGTCACCAAAATCCTGAAACAGCACAATGGGCTCCGGGGTCAACAACACGTTATCTTGCTCCCGAATGACCTGCTTCAAACGATCGATCACATCGTTCACAGGGGAACCATAGGCAACTCCCACACTGACGCTGGTGCGGATCCGTGTATCGGACAGAGTCCAGTTAGTGACATTATTTTCCAGGAACTTGCTGTTGGGGACAAGAATTTCAAGATTGGATCCGGTTCGCACGCGAGTGCTTCGTGCCCCAATGTGTTCTACGTTAGCGTCGATCCCATCCACGTTCACGAGATCCCCGACGCGAATTGGCCGTTCCACCAACAAGATCAAACCACTGATGAAGTTATTGAGCAGATTCTGACTTCCAAACCCCAGTCCAATCGCTGCTGCACCGCCGAAGAAAGCAAAGAACGTCAATGGAACATTGACGACGTCCAGCGAGATAAAGAACAGTGCAACAAGCATGGCATACAACATGACCGACCGAAGCACCGATGCGGCGGCATGGCTAACCCCAAACCGCGGCAATACCCGATACGCAATCAGCGACGCGATGGCTCGACTGATCAGATAACCAAACAGCAGCAAGGCCAGGCCAATCACTACCTTCTTTACCGTAATTGCCTTTCCGCCACTCTCGGTGATCTCAAACTCCCACGCGGCCGTGACCCAGCCCCATAACAATTCTGCATTGTCAGCCAGTGAATATGCACCCTGCTCTGCCCGCAGGTCCTCAAGAAACAAGTCACAAAGCCGCCCGCCCGTGGTTGCCAGAACCTGAATACCACCATAAAAGTTGAGAACGTTTTCCAATTCTTCGATGCGAGCGATCGTTTCGGAATCCAATTGCCCGCCCGTCAGATTCAGCGAACTCCCGGTAACGCCACTGACAGTCCCCGCGGCTCGAGTCAAAAGAGACAACGCTTCTCTTCGCTGGTGTGTTCGCAGCTTCAATTTTTCGTCGACCTGAGCCACTTGCTGACTCAACTGCTCACCATCGTCCAACCATTGTTCGATATCGCTTGCAGATATCTCAAAATTCGATAGTTGATACCTGCGACGCCAGCATTCTTTGAACAGACTGGTATTGCTCAAAAGGTCCCTGAGCAACTGCGACTCTTCACGCACGATTTCATAGTTGGACTGACTGAACCCCAGGCCATCGTGCCTGCGCATCATGATTTCACGCATCTTTGCATCAAGCACGGACAATTGTGATCGCACCTGCTCTTCAAACTTGTGCAGAACCCCAATACGCTCATCGAGTTCCTGCCTGGAAAGTTTGAATCTGCTGGAGGGAGCACTGACCAGTGCGTCCAATGATGCAATTTCCACTTCCGCATCTTCCACTCGAATCTGCAACAGTGCGATTCGCTCACGGTGCAAATCGATATTGGCTTTCAGAACTCGACTTTCAAGTGTGGCAACGGTAAGCACCTGTTGCTGCGCCAACCGCTGTTCGACAGAACTGTGATTCACCGCCTCTGCTGATTTACGTCTTTCACGCTCGGCCTCATCAAAGTCCTCGCTGATGCCCTCGGCAATCCGTTGCTCGGAAATCACTTCCAATTGCAACGCCTTGAGAGAACTTGCCACTGCCACGCGACGTGCACGCAATTCATCCACCGCGAGAAAGGACGTGGGCAGCTGATGCGATTGCTTTACCGCGGAGGACTCGTTTTCCAAGTCGGATTCATGACGTGAACGATCCTCATGCGCTAAACGCCACTCCTCAGCAATGATCTCCAAACTGCCCCAAAGCTCGAGCTCCTTGGTCAGTTGCGGCCGGACGTTCTGTCGATTCGCCTGAGCTACCAGCAATTCGTCCCGCAGACCCTTGATCCTGACACGACATTCTTCCTGGATCCCAGCAAAATCTGGCGCACTTGCAGGGACTGCCACGGGGGCAGTCCCCTGCCCCAGCAAACCAGCTTGCACTGAACCCGCCGCCTGAATCGATTCATTGGGAAAAGCCGAACACAGCAGGAAGCCGAGCAGCAAAGCCCACCCGTGAGCAACACCCCTTCTTGGCACACGAGCGGCAAAGCGAGCATGCCTGATAAGATGACGCAAACCATCACCAATACCGGTAGCCTGCGGCCGAGTCCTGCCTGCAAACGTGACCTTCTCAGCAGCGTTCCTGCGTTGAACGAAGTGAATGGCTGATCTCATGAAAGCTTTCCCATCCTTGGATTGACTAGCTGTCTCACAGGACAGCTCACCGAAACCGGGCACTTCCTGCACTCCTGGCAACTTCACTGCACGTGACCTCATGTCCTGCTGTGAAACTCCTAATCATTGCAACCGAATTGCTTCTCCATGGGAAGAGAGATTCTGATTCGTCATGCGCTAGCGTTGCTCCTGACGTTCACCCTCCGCCTGCCGACCTGCAACCAAGCTAGCATTGGCAGTTCGTTCGTTGCCAGGATTATCCGTTCCCTGCTTCAAGACAATTGCTTTCCCGGCACCTGCTTGATTGGATTTCTTATTCTGTTTGCCACGCCTAGCAGTAGCAATGATCGGCGGACGCATCAGCACCAGTCTCGTGTTGGTGGGCCTCCCTGTCACGATCTCATCCGAGCCAAGACGCATCAGGCGATCAGTGTTGGCGAGCGATCCTTGCGTTTCGCAATTTTTTTCTCAGGCAACAGCATGTGGGGTTCGAGTAGCTTGTTTATTCAGACGCGACACGCGACAGTTCGCATTGAAGTTTGAGAGCACTCCCGTGTAGGTGAACGCGAGCATCACAAGGCTGAAGCGTTGCCGTTGGCACGACCAGCGGTTGGGCAGCAGGTCATGTGATATTGCCTACGTTACCTTCAGCAGGGACAGTCGCTTCACTTCGAACAAACAAAACTTCCCAACCAGCAGGCACAAACGCAGCGATGTCAGCACGAAAAGGCAAAGAACGGGTGCCATTCCAGGAATTGCGTGGCCGTCTTAATCGGAACAACCGGCATGTCCGCTATTTTTTGCCGTCATGATTCCTCTTTAACAGACAAACGTCAGTTCCGAGCCTAGAGACAGGCAATAACGGCCGATTCATCTCGTACCGGCGGGGGTCGACCAATGTGGTCGGCCCGCGCTCGACTGAGCGGGTCGTCGCAAAGTTGGTTGTGGTGTGGGATTGCAACCGATTTGGCAACGACGTTCTCTCGCGGGTTGATGAATAGACGGCGGGGAAGCGCGGGCGTGTTTCCCCGCCGTTTTTCACTTTACTCGACAAGACGGCTTTATTTGCCTCACTGGTTATGGCATTATGCCCTTGTCTGGGTGAAAAACGGTGAGCCTACGTGTTGCCTGATGATGGCACCGTTGCAAGCGACAGCATGCACTCTGCCCCAACTTCAGCAGACAGACGTGTTGCTTCACCTATTTTGTTTGTCTTGATTGACGCGCGACTCATTCACCTTGAACATCCGCCCATTTCGAAACGCCGATTTGCCTGCTCTGGTTCGGATTTGGGTCGAACACTGGTCGGCGGCTGGTCCGCCACCGTATGTGAATCAGCCCAAGTTTGAACAAGCTGTGCTTGCCCGTACTTTTTTTGACCCTGAAACGCTCCTGGTTGCTGAGTTCGACGGGTTGATCAAAGGCTGGTGTCACTTTGCCCCACCCCATTGCGATCCCCCGCATGTAGAGAGTGAGGTCACCGTTGTCCACGCCTTATGCCTGGCCAACAGCAGCGAGGACGCAGCGGCACTTGGTCTGCTTGCTGCCATCGAAACTTCTCACAAAGCGACGTCACACATACGCATTGGTCTGGTGCGTGATGACCAGCGTGGATACGCCGGCCTGGAACCCATTGGTTTTGGGATTGGGGTTCCTCTCTCGGATTACCGAGGCAATTCATTTCTCCAACAAGCCGGTTACGCACCGGGCGTCTCGCACTTGCGGATGATTGCGACCGTGCCTGAGTACCGGCCCCCTGTCAACCGAACGGCGCTCCAATTCAGACGTAGCACGCAAGTCAGTTGCACCCCCACTTTGCCCGAGCATCACCGGATGGCTGCGAGCCTGGGCCATGTGGATGTCGAATCAGCTGAATTGAGAGAACGAGGGGGAGCAGTGCTCGCAACCGTTTCAATCTGGTTCAGTGATCCCGAAGCGGAGGTCATGTCGCCATCGGCTGCTATTCTGGATCTCAATCCACAACATGTCCGAGGCAGTTTGAGCCCATCAGAATCCTACCTGATCGGTGCGTTGGTACATTCCCTGAACCAACGGAATATCCAAACCGTAGAAACCGCCATCGACAGCGACCGTGCCGAACTCATCGAGCAGTTGCAAAGCCTGCAATTCAAAGTTGTCGATGAGGGCACCTGCTGGTCAAAGACGCTTCATTCGTCGTGAATGCGATTGTCAGCAGAAGGTTGGCTGGTCTGTTGGTTTCGCTGTTGCTGAGCCACGAGGTTTGGCTGTTGCAGCGGCTTATCAGCGGATAGACCGCCATGTCGTCACCTTAACCGCCATGTCGTGAGCGAGGCAGGCTTTGACCTGAGTGCCTTGTCAGCGGAAACCAACTGATGGATCGGGACGCCCCAGAGCGGTTTTCCCGAGCCAAACCGCAGACGCAACCTGCTAGACTGTCGAAAGTTCAAGACTTGCGCAACCGCCCCTTACAGGATGACTCACGTGCCACGTTGTATCTTCACAGCACTGACCCTTGCAGTCGCGATCACCTTTTCTTCTCAATCAACGTTTGGTCAAGCTGCTGGAGCTGCAAAAAAGATGGAATTTGACTCGCCACTTCTCAAACCTTGGACCGGTCCCTACGGAGGGGTACCTCCGTGGAATCTTGTTCGCTCCGACGAGTTCATCGCGGCGTTTGATGCCGCCATCGAATCCTCCACCAGCGACATCAAGGCGATCGCTGACAATTCTGACAAGCCTGATTTTGAAAACACTATCGTAGCGATGGAACGTGCCGGTCGCACGCTCAGTCGCTTGGAAGCGATGTTCTTTGTTTATGCTTCCAACCTCAACGTTGGTCCGATTCCGGACATCGAGAAAGTGGTTGTTCCCAAGTTGTCTGAGCACGCAGACAGTATTTACCAGAACAAGCAACTGTTCAGTCGCATTTCCGCTGTTTTCGACAGTCCTGCAATGAAGGATGGAACGTTCGACCTCGCACAACGCCGCCTGGTGGATGACACCTACAAAACATTTTTAAGGAAAGGTGCGAAGCTGAACAGCAGCGAAAAGGCGAAACTTTCCCAGATGAACACCCGACTCGCGCGACTGTTCACTGATTTCAGCCAAAACGTCCTTGCGGACGAGAAGGGCTACGTGACATGGATCAAAGATAAATCCGAACTTGGTGGTTTACCCGACAGTGTGATCGCCGCCATGTCCAGTGCCGCGAGCGATAGAAACAGCAAAGGGGGTGATTGGGCGATCACGAACACGAGATCCTCGATGGACCCATTCCTGACCTACTCCAGCAATCGACCACTGCGTGAAAAGGTCTGGAGAAATTACTACAGCCGCGGGGACAATGGCGACAAGTATGACAATAACAAGATCATTGCAGAAATTCTGAAGATACGTGCCGCCCGCGCCAAGCTTCTGGGTTACGAAACCCACGCTCACTGGCGAATGGAACCCACCATGGCCAAGAAGCCACAAGCTGCCATGGAACTGATGATGAAGGTTTGGCCCAAGGCTCTGGCAAGAGTGCGAGAAGAGGTTGCCGACATGCAGGCAATCGCGGACCAAGAAGGAGCAAAAATCAAAATTGAACCTTGGGACTACCGCTATTACGCCGAGAAAGTACGCAAGGAGAAATATGATCTCGATTTCAACGAGGTAAAACCTTACCTGCAACTCGAAAAACTGAGTGAAGCGATGATGTGGGCTGCCACCCAACTCTATGGCTTGCACTTTAAACAACTCAGCGGTATCCCCGTTTTCCACCCGGATGTGACGGTCTGGGAAGTCACCGATGCTGATGGGAAACACGTGGGACTCTGGTATCTCGACCCCTACGCACGCGAAGGCAAACGCAGCGGAGCATGGATGACCGATTACCGCGCTCAGGAAAACATGGGGAAACCGATCACCACAATCGTTTCCAACAACTCCAACTTTGTAAAAGGGAAGCCGGGCGAACCAGTTCTGATCTCTTGGGACGATGCCGTCACCATGTTTCATGAATTTGGACACGCTCTCCATGGACTTTGTAGCGACTGCAATTACCCCACCCAATCGGGTACCTCCGTGGCCAGAGATTATGTGGAATTCCCCTCGCAAATTAATGAACACTGGCTTTCCACGCCGGAAGTGCTGGCGAATTTTGCCGTCCATTACCAAACCGGCGAACCGATCCCCAAAGAGTTGCTGGATAAGATTGAAAAAGCGTCCACGTTCAATCAAGGATTTCAAACCGTCGAGTACTTGGCCAGTGCTTTGATTGATATGAAATTACATCTGGCAGGAGATGTCGCCATTGATCCCGATCAGTTCGAGCGGGAAACGTTGGCAGAATTAGGTATGCCCAAAGAGATCGTGATGCGACATCGCACCCCGCAATTCAATCACATTTTTGCCAGCGACGGTTACTCTGCCGGCTATTACAGTTACCTCTGGTCGGACGCACTCACCGCGGATGCAGCCGAAGTCTTCGAAGATTCTGGCACCTATTACGATAAAGAGGTGGCCAAAAGCCTGTACGACAATATCTTTTCGGTAGGGGATACCATTGACCCCGCCGAAGGGTTTCGTCGATTCCGGGGACGCGATGTCGACACAAAAGCATTGCTCCGCAAACGCGGTTTTCCAATCGACGAAAAATAAGTCGTCCTGTGCATAATCAATCTTCAGGCCGAGGAAGCAGCCCTCGGCCTTTTTTATTACCTGTCTAATCGAATGCCCGGCAGCTCATCGCTCCAAATAGAACTCGATACCGGCCCACCACTACAACTACTTGCCGCGTCGCGGTGCCACATAATTTTTCGTTTCGAGACCTGTCAATTGCTCGCTTCCGTTGTCTCTCAATACAGATTCTGTCATGCATGAGCCACCACCGAAAACGGAAACGCCCAAGCTCCCTGGCTGGATTCGCTGGGGCGTTTTGGGATTGGTTGTAAGTGTGGCAGTGGTTCTATACATGCAGTTTTCAGACGCCTTATCGCTTGAAAATCTGGCACAGCAAGAAGCCCAGTTGCGCGATTTCCAGAGTCGATCTCCATGGCTCGTATACGCCGTATCCCTGCTGATCTACATCACAATCACTGGACTTTCCCTACCGGGTGCGGCTCCCTTGACCATGCTATTTGGCTGGTATTTTGGTGTCTTGCAAGGTGTCTTACTGGTCAGCTTCGCTTCTACCACGGGCGCCACACTGGCGTTCCTTTTAAGCCGGTTCTTGTTTCGCAACTCCGTCCAAAATCGTTTTGGGGATCGCCTGGATGCCTTCAATCGAGCGCTGGAGCGAGAGGGACCTTTTTATCTGTTTAGCTTGCGTTTAATCCCCGCAGTACCCTTTTTTGTGATCAATGCCGTGATGGGTTTGACACCGATTCGCGTATGGACTTTTTGGTGGGTCAGCCAACTTGGTATGCTCGCGGGGACTTTGGTGTATGTCTACGCGGGATCCACGGTGCCCGATTTAGCGACCCTAGCCGACCAGGGAATCAACGCCGTTTTTAGCGCCCGGCAACTAACTCAGATCCTCGTTGCATTCGTGCTGCTGGGGTTGTTTCCATTAATTTCTCGATGGATCATAAAGCGAGTAATCGGTAAGCGTGCGAAGCCGCCAGAGATCAAAAGTTCCTGAATCTACCGGACCAGCCAACGGCAGAGAAACGTTGACGTAGCTCATCCTTTTTTTCGCTGTTCACCACTTTACAGAATGCCCCCAACGCGCAAAAGAAATGACCGTATGGCCACACTGACAGGCAACAATCCTCACGACCGTGATTTGATTGACCAAGTCCATCCTCCGGATTGGAAAAACCCCGTACCCTCTCAACCCTACCACTTGGTCGTCATCGGCGCCGGTACGGCAGGATTGGTCACGGCCGCGGCCGCAGCAGGATTGGGCGCCCGAGTTGCACTCATTGAACGCAATCTCATGGGCGGAGATTGCCTGAACACCGGTTGCGTCCCTTCCAAAGGTTTAATTAGCGCAGCACGAATCGCTGCTCAAGTCCGCGATGCTGGTGAATTTGGTGTGCAGGTTCCGAAAGGCGTTGCCGTTGATTTCGCATTTGCCATGGACCGCATGAGATCCAAGCGAGCTCAAATTAGCCCTGCCGATTCGGCCAAGCGATTCCAATCTCTGGGTGTCGACGTGTATTTTGGACAAGCCAAATTCGTCGACCAACAAACGATCTCAGTCACTGCCGAAAATCAATCGGACCAGGCCATTCAATTTCGCAAAGCGGTGCTTGCGACCGGAGCTCGCGCTGCAGCGCCGCCGATACCTGGCTTGGATAATGTCGATTATCTGACCAACGAAAATTTGTTTTCCTTGCAGGAGCTGCCGCGAAGATTCGGCATCGTAGGAAGCGGTCCCATCGGCTGCGAGATGGCACAGAGCTTTGCCCGATTTGGCAGTCAGGTGTTCCTATTCGAAATGGCAGAGCATATTCTGCCACGAGAAGATCGAGCCGCTTCCGCCCTTCTACAAAAACAATTTGATCGAGACAAAATCACCACCATTACGAACAGTAAGAATATGGTTCTGGATGCCCAAGCCAATGGCTCGATTCGTGTCAGCGGGAATCAAGGGAGCCAAACCTACGCACAGGAAGTGGATCAGTTACTGATCGCCGTCGGCAGAACCCCTAACGTTGATGGCTTGGGGCTCGAGAATGTGGGGGTGGAATTTGATCGCCAGGGGGTCAAGGTAAATGACCAACTACAAACCACCAATTCACGCATCTACGCCGCTGGCGACATCGCCTCTGCCTTCAAATTCACCCACGCGGCTGATTTTCAAGCTCGCATTGTGATTCAGAACGCGTTGTTTGCCTTAGGCCCCTTTGGTCGTAAGAAAACAAGTGATCTTGTTATCCCTGCCGCCACTTATACGTCCCCAGAAATTGCCCACGTCGGCATCTACGAAGCGGACGCCGAAAAATCGGGCATTGCAGTCGACACCTATCTGCAAACGTTCGAACACCTCGACCGAGCGATCCTTGAAGGTCACGAAGGCGGCTTTGTCAAAGTCCTCACCAAGCAAGGAACGGATCAGATCCTGGGTGCGACCATTGTTGCCGAAAACGCGGGCGACCTGATCTCCGAAATTGTCGTAGCCATGACAAATGGAATCGGGCTCAGTGGCATCGGTTCTTCGATTCACCCCTACCCAACGGTTGCCGAATCGATTCGCAAGTTAGGTGACCAGTATAGTCGAACTCGCTTAACGCCTTTCAGTCAAAAGTTATTGAATCTATTACGCCGTTTAAATGTGGGCAAATAGAACACCTGCCCGGCGGTCGAAGGCATAGCCTGAAAAAGCGGATTGCCTTGGTGCCCAGCAATGGCCTCCGATAACCCAAGCCGTTGCTGGTGGCGTGGCAAAAATTACAGTAGTCTTGAGATGCGGCGACACAAAGTAAAGTCGTTAGGACGGTAACCCTGATTAGCGAGTCAAGTTCATTCCCGCAGCGGGAGTGCAGGCTCCACTCATGCGAAAAACGAAAGGGCCAACTTTGAAAAACCCAGCGATTTCAATCTGTCTCACGTTGCTTACGACCGCCTTGGCAACCCCATGCGTGTTTGCACAAGAGCCGGTTCTTGGAGATTTGTTAACGACGTCACCTCGAGTCGTTTTCTTGGGGGACAGCATCACCTATTCGGGTGGCTACGTAGCGCGGTTGGATACTTGGCTGGAAATGCAAAATCTCGATCAAAAACCGGAGTTGTTAAACTTGGGCCTGCCCAGCGAAACGGTATCAGGTTTAAGCGAAAAGGGACATGCTGGGGGGCGCTTTCCACGACCCGACCTCGCAGAACGACTCGCACGCGTTCTTCAGAAAACGGAGCCCGATCTCATCATTGCCTGTTACGGAATCAACTGCGGAATCTATCAGGATTTTGACGAACAG
Source organism: Planctomycetaceae bacterium (assembly GCA_002862205.1). Lineage (GTDB taxonomy): Bacteria > Planctomycetota > Planctomycetia > Pirellulales > Pirellulaceae > Rubripirellula. The sequence goes on from PKCN01000151.1 coordinate 13,934, forward strand.
CGATTTCAAAAATATCAACAAGGCATCCAAAACTTGGTGACCCGCGCAAAAGCCTGTGATGCCCAACTGATTTTATTAACGCCACCAACATTTGATGACCAACGATCGCAGCGCGATTTTTCTTATGATGCGGTGATGACTCAATACGCCGAATGGTTGGTCAAACAAGGCCATAAGAACGGGTGGCGCGTCATCGATTTACACACGCCGATGCTAAAAGAACTCGAATCGATTCGCCAACAAACGCCGCCCGGTACCATGCAACCGGACGCCGTTCACCCCAATGCTCGGGGACATCAAGTGCTGGCCGAAATTCTGATCGAGCAATTTCAGCAGGAAGTTCCCGAGGAGACGCTCGACCCGCCAACTGGCCTGCTGTCTCTTGTTCAACAGCGACAGGACGTACTCCGCGACGCGTGGCTTAAACACACAGGCCATACGCGCCCCGGGCTACGTCAAGGGAGTTCCCTGGAAGAGGCTGCTAAAAAAGCAGATGTCCTGAGTCAGCAAATCACCGACTCCCTGCCACAAAAATCACCTTAGGATCAGTTCGGCTCAAGGCGGCACCGAGGAATCTATTTATTGCGTAAAATTCCATTAGCAAATGCTCGAACATATTTTGTTGAGCGCTCGTCGTTGGCGACATGCTGAAGCCAGGCTAATGGAATTTCATTTTGGAAACCAACGCGCTGAGCCAAATTCAACATTTGAATCTGACACCCTGGTGACTTGTCATAAGGGGGTTGAAATTCCTTGCGCAAGGTTTGAATCCCCGTGCCCGGTCCCGAGCCAGCCAGCAATGCTTCCGCAGCAGCGATTCGCACTGCAGGAATCGGATCTTGAGTTGCGGCCCGCAAGCCCGCGATATTATGCCCCGCCATTTCCTTTAATATCGTATATCCGCGCAACGCCCAAAATCGCATAGCTGGGTTATCGCTGTTCAGGGCACTGGCAAGATCGGGCAATTGCTCCTTACCCGGTACGGTCGCCAACCAAGCGAAATCGACGAGTTGTTGTTGGCTCGCAGATTCGTTATTCATAAAATCCCAAATCGTTCCTTCGCCCACCATGTCTGCAAATAGGCACTCGGGAATAACACTGCTATCTCGGTGAGTCACCATCATTTGCTGCAAGCGTTCTCGCATCGATCGCAAGGGTTCAGCGTAGGCTGGATCACCAGCTAAGTTGTGTATTTCCCAAGGGTCAAGCTGAGTATCAAACAGCATCTCCACCGCTTGGGGCGTCTCCCACATCTGAGAATACTCGGCGGTTGTTTCCCCCTTTTCCCAAGCCCTTTGCCATGCTTTCCACGACGGCACACCCAAACTGTATTGGCTGTAGGGCGCCGCGGGTGCTTGCGGGGTAAACCGCCGTATGTACTTGAATTGCTTGTTACGCAACCCGCGCCGCATGCCGGCTTTCTCGTCAAAACGATCGGCAAAAAGAAAAACGGCATCGTCGCTGGGTGGATCGATGCGGTGGGGACCAAGGAATGCACGTCCCTGCATATGAGGTGGTGTCTTCAGGCCGCACATTGAGAGTAGGGTTGGTGCTAAATCAACAAAGGAAACCAGCTCATCGGTACGAGTCCCGTTATCGCAGGGAGCCATTTCGCGAAATTTCTCTGGAACCCGAACCAACAGTGGCACTTTCACACCGGTATCATGCAAATAGCGTTTACCTC
>PKCN01000243.1 GCA_002862205.1 Planctomycetaceae bacterium
ACAAACTGAAACGCCATGGACTATAAATCCCTGAATTGCCAGCCGCACCCATGGTGCCGATCCAGATTTCAAAGCGTCGGGAGCAGCTCTTGCGGGCAAGGGATGGAGGCAAGGCGTGTGGGCAATGGGGGCGGGAACGGCGTGCGGGGGAGGCCTGGAACGGAGCCGGGAACCGAATCCTCTCTGAATCTGCTGGCCACCGAACCTGAAGGCGTTGCAGGACCTGTGGTCAGGACAGGCTTCCGGCGTTTTTGTGCATGAATTGCCTTCGATGACGCAGGTTTCGATTCAACTGGAGTCATGGTGATCGAGTTGGGTAGCATCTATCTGCCAGATGATGTGGCAAGTCATTGTGCATGACGCTGCTTATGGCATGAATCATTCCGCTGTGTGCTGGTCGGGACAAAGGTCCAGTCACGCAAGGTCCAGTCACGCAAGGTCCAGTCACGCAAGGTCCAGTCACGCAAGGACGAGCAATGACTGGGGAAGTCGTTTGGGCCGTCCTGTGCTGTCAATGCAGGCAATGATCGAGTCTGCGTCCACAATCAGTTCCTCTCCCCGGTGAATTTGGTAATGGTGGGCGAGGCGAACTTTCCGTATTTCAACCAGATGGGTCGTCAGCACAAGGTTGTCGTCAAATTGTGCAGCTGAGTGGTACCGTATCTTCATCTCGCTGACCACCAGCATCAAGCCAGTATCCTCCAGTTCACGATAGCTTGTTCCCGCGTCTCGCAACATCTCGACCCTGCCACGTTCAAAGTAGTTGAGATAATTGGCGTGATGGACCCGTCGCTGTCCATCGGTCTCGTGGTAGTTGACGCGGACGCTGAGTTGGTGACTGGCAATTGGGCTGGATGAAGTCGCTGACATTCAGATTCATTTTGGAGGTGGGGTTACCGATACTGGTTCCGAGTTTAACGGATGCAGCAGTTGAGCAGCATCCCGTTTACCTGTCTGAGCGTCCTGGATGCGTGGATCAACACGTTTCATTCAGGATTTTCGGCATGCTCGGCTCATTGGACCGGCTGGTGTGGAAATCACGCTTGCTGGGTTGCAGAAATGCTGACGCGGTGCGGTTGATCGGTCGATCCTCCAAGATGACGTGCGTAAAAACGAATGGTTGATGCGAGCTGGGATGTTCAACAGACGAGCTGCGAAGACCGTCGAACCCAACGTATCGGTTCCGGTTGCCATGTAGTACAGGATGAGCCAGCGATGAATATTGGGGATGATGCAGGAACCGCTTTCCAGACCCTGCGTGGGCGGAACTTTCCGGCAATCAGGCAATTCACAATCTTTTTAGAGAACCGTGTGGGGCAATTGCTTGAAGTGGTCAGGCGATTTGAAGGCACGGGGATTCGCATTTGTGCGTTGTCCATCAGTGATGCCGCGGAGTGTGCTTTCGTCCGCTTTCTGGTCAGTGACGCAGATCGTGGCCGCGACATTCTGGAACGCAGCGGTCTGGCGATGATAGAAACGGACCTGGTGGGGGTTCAACTACCCGAAGGCCCTCAACCCCTATTACGTGTCTGCACTGCCTTGTTGCAAGCTGAACTGAACATCATTCAGGCATATCCATTGATTGTCCGGCCCAATGGCGCTCCGGCAGTGGCGATCATGGTAGAAAATATCGAAATGGCGATGGCAACGCTGCACGAGAAACGGTTTACGTTGATCACAGAAGGCGATTTGGATGATGATACCGGATTGCAGTCCTGAACCCTGGTCATCACGCCGCTGCGACAAATGCGTTCAAGCAACACGTCGACTGTAGACCCACCATTCCGTAGCAATCAAACCCAACATTGCGATCAGCGCCCAGCGCCAGAAGTCCGGGCGTTGCTCTACGCTGCCATCCTCGGATGAAACTGACTCATAGCCAACCTCAATTTCTTTGACCGTGGCAATGGAACTCTCACGCGGATCGAAGAGATTGATTGCAAACAGATCTGCCAGTTTCGACTGATCTTCCACTCGATAATTTCCTGGCACCCCGGTCTCAATTATCTCCAGTGATCCACCAGGTCCCGGTGTCACATCGATGGATGAACCGCCAATGCGAGTCACTTGAGGCGAGGTGATAGCGTTCTCCAGGCGGACGCGGACGGTTTCGCCGGGGCGGTAGGAGGGCGCGCCCGTGGCATCAGCAGCACCGGCAAGGTAACGCAACACATTGAGCAGAAACACCGGCCACGATCGCTCTGCATACCAATTGGTGTTGGTCTCTGCATCACCTGCGTCATTGCGGGAAATGATCTCAAATCCCAGCACCATATCCTGGTACCCATCGCGGGGCGCTATGGAAAGGATCGAACCGACATCTGCTCCGACCAGTTCGACCGTACCTGGGGGACCCTCGATTCCCCGACCACTGAAAATCAACAGAGAAAACAATTCCAAATATCGCATCAGGGGATGAGTGCGTTCAATATCGATCAGGTTGACGGCTGAGGGGGGGCTGGCCCATTTCCAATCTTTTTCTACTGCCTTTGCGTTCTCAGTGGTCGAAGAATCTTCTGTGTCTGTCACCGTCTCTGCGGCGCCTTCACTCGGCGTGGTGTCTGATCCGCTTTCGCTAGCTGCAGTTTCGACGACATTGGTGGGAGGCAGGGCTCCTATAAAGAACGTGTTGGTGGCTGGCATTTCGTCGGGCGAGCATGTGTCATAAATGATCAAGTCGTCGATGCCATCTGCCGCACGCTTCTTGTAGTCGTCCGTGTTCAGGTAGGAGGGTGAGAAGAAAGTTGCCGAGCAAATCTGGGCAGTCTTTTCTGTTTCCAAGCCGACTTTTAGCGGAGTATTGCCCGGAGTAATGACAACAATCGAGACGTTTCGCATTGGAGTCAGGCCGGTGTAGGCGATGTTGTCGATCGCCAGATCGTCTTCATGTTCAAGTGTCAGGGACAGGCTGGCAGCATCCTCGGTTTCGATCGCGAAGCTGAGACCGATCTGTTCGCCCCCCACAATCTCTACCGCTTCGGCATCAAGGAACTGACCATTCATTGTCAGGGTTGCCGTGGTGGAAACTGTGTCGCTCCCAAAGTTCTCAATCGTTGCGAACGCCTGAACCTCAGCGGGACGCTCCGTGTTGCGTTCGGTCGAAAAGGCTGTGATAGCCAGGTTTTGGACATCACTGGAACCCATCGCGATGTACTCGGGTTTCAGGTTCCCCAAATTGAATTCTGTCACGGTCTGAAAGCCGCCATCACTGAAGATCAACAAGTCTGCGGGTTTGGGGTCAGCGACCTGGACATCTTTGACATCGGCAATATCGCTGGAACGGCGTGGATTTGCCAGACCATCGGCCGCCTTGAGCGCGCCAAGGATATCGGTGCTGTGATTGGTAACGGAGACCCCGGCAAGAGACTTCCGCAATCGTGAACGGTCAGAAGTGAATGCTTGAACGGTTTCCGGACGGTCGCTGAAGGTTAGCAGCATGGCTTCGTCTGAGTCAGTCATCTCCTCGATTCGTGCCAGAATCAGACGTTTGGCGTTTTCGAAACGAGTTGTGCTCTGGCCGGTGTCGATCGTTTGCATGCTGGCGGAATTGTCCAACAGAAAAACGGTTCGATCCTGTTCAGAACTGACTCCTGTGTCCCAAGGATCAAATAAGGCGATCATCGCGATGAAGACAGTTAAAAGTTGCAGCAACAGAAGCAAATTGCGACGAAGGCGTTGCAGCAAGCTATTGACATGCAGATCCTCGATGGTCTTGGACCACAAATAGGTACTGGGGACTTCCACTGGCTCTCGTTTGAGCTTGAGGAAGTACAACAAGACAATGCCGACTGGGACCAGACCCAGCACGATCCACGCCAGCGGGTTAGAAAACGCATAGTTCATCGTACAACACCTCGCTCGCGTAGGTATTTCGTTACAATCGTTTCCACAGGGGTTTCAGTTCGAACCGGCAAGTAGGTGATGGATCGTTTTGCACAAAACGTCTTGATCGACCCAATGAATGAGCTCACTGTTTCCTTGTACTTTTGCAGTGCGTAGTTGTTGAGTGTGATCTCTGAAGAATCACCGTCCTCGGCATCAATGAGTCGCCGGTCGCCGCGGATGGGTGGGTCAATTTCTTCGGGGGAAAGGACATGCATGATAAAGATGTCCATACGCCGCCCTATGAGCATTCGTAACGCTGACTCATAGCCGTCTTTATCCATCAAGTCAGTAATCAGAACTGCAACCCCTGTCCCGGAATTGCGCAGTGAGAAATCTTTGACGCCCTCATACAGAGATACGTTTTGGCCGCTCTCAATCCCATCGAGGTAGTTCAGCATCTTCCACAAACTGGCACGCCCCCGGAGTGCGGGAGCGTGTCGCCCCATGGGCCCCAGCACTTGAACACTCACGCGGTCGGCCCGGCAAAGCCCAACGTATCCCAAAGCAGCCGCAAGTTGCTTGGCAACATGCAGTTTCGTAGGTGACCCGAAGTTCATCGATTCACTTGCATCAATCAACGCGTAGAAATGAAGATCTTCCTCCTCCTGGAATAGCTTCAGAAACAGTTGGTCCAGCCGGGCATATAAGTTCCAATCGATCAAACGCAGGTCATCACCGGGAACGTAATTTCGGAAGTCGTGAAATTCAACGCTTTGGCCTTTGCGTTTACTCTTCCGTTCGCCCTTCATTCGACCACGGAAAACTTTCCGAGAGACAAGTTCCATGCGTTCCAGTCTGCCAAGCAAACTCGGTGACAGCAGTTGGGTTTCTTCGCGGTTGCTCATCCTGGCGTGGCTCTCTTCCAAAATTTTAGGCAGCAATGGGTTGCATCGATGAGTTTAAACTGTGTCTCGTTGCAGGGTCGTTCGTACGCTCAAGCAGATGGGGAAATGGGTGAACTTTACTGCCACAGCAGCGGAAGACGCTCGTCCTGATCTGTCAATTTGCCAGCAGGACGAATTCCACTGCCCTTTCGCTTCCGGAGAGTATCGCCCAAGTCCTCGCGTGCGACCTCCGCAGCCGCCATCAATTGCTGTGCCACATCCGGGTGCTCGTCAATTACGTTGGTCGTTTCGGATACGTCCTGATCCAAGTCAAACAGGCTCAGTTGCATCTTGGCTTGTTGATAGCCTACCGGCAGCCCGCCGGTGCCACCTGGGTGCCCGTTGAGCGTGCGGTAGGAATGGGGGAAGACAAGCTTGTAGCGTTCATTGCGTACAGCCTGCAGTTGCCCACCGCCGTAATAACAGTAAAAAGCTTCGTGTGGAGACTTGGCATTGGGCTCACCTGTCATCAGAGGCAGGATGTTTTTGCCGTCAATGGTGTGCGTGGGAAGTTTCGCACCGATCAGGTTGGCAATCGTCGGTACAAGATCGATTGTGCTGCACAATTGATCACACTCCGTCCCACCGGGTATTTTTCCCTTCCACCACATGATCGTCGGTTCCCGGTACCCGCCTTCGAACATCGTCCCCTTGCCTTCACGCAGCGGAGTTGCACGACCCGAGTGGGTGCCGTAACTCAGCCATGGTCCGTTGTCGCTGGTGAAAATGACAAGTGTGTTTCGCTCGACACCGATGTCCTCAATCGCGTTCAGAATCTGCCCTACTGACCAGTCGACTTCCATCACGACGTCGCCAAACAAGCCTGCACCACTTTTGCCTCTGAACTCTTCAGACGCATACAGCGGAACGTGGACCATCGGATGGGGAAGATAAACGAAAAATGGTTTCTCTGTGTTTCTCTTGATGAAGCTCACTGCACGCTCGGTGAACTGCTTGGTCATTTGTTCCTGATCAGCAGGCTGAATGTTGTTGTTGGCGATCCGGTAACCGTGCTCGCCTTGGGTCTCAAGCATCGGTAACGCCGCCCATGGAATGGCAGCCTTGGGGTCCTTGGCGCGTTTGGCTAAGGCAGCCGGGTGGAGTGGCCACATGTCGTTGCTGTAAGGAATTCCATAGAACTCGTCGAAGCCATGGCGGTTGGGCAGAAATTTCGGATGGTGTCCAAGGTGCCACTTCCCAAACGCTGCGGTCGCATAGCCGCGTGAACGGCACAGTTCAGCCAAAGTCGTTTCAGCAGGATTCAATCCGGTGTTTGATTTGGGGCCCAAAGCACCTCGAATCCCGATGCGAGTGTGATAGCATCCGGTAAGTAACGCAGAGCGTGACGCTGAACATACCGCGGAGGAGACGACAAAGTCCGTGAAGATTCGTCCCTCTTTTGCCATGCGATTGAGATTCGGCGTCTTGTACCGCGTGGCTCCAAACGGGTTGATGTCCGCATAACCCATGTCGTCAATGAAAATGACGACGATGTTCGGTGGCGCAACGGTGTGTGGAGGCTCGTTGCCCGCTGCCGGGCGGGTATCAGTTGTGGCGGCGAGCAAAGCAGTGCAGGCAAAGAAATAGCGAAACAGCATCTTGGTCTTGTCGGCTTGGAGTTTGTATCCTGAATCCCCAGCTGATTGTAGCAGAGTCCAGAGTTTCCCAAGGGCGGATTACGGATAGAATCCGCGCAGCAAAGGGGAAATTGGTGCACGTGCGTGATCGCGGCAAGTGGAGACAACGCTGCTGGAATCGCCCGCGGGCAGAATGGCGGTGCCCGCTTGATGCCTGAAGCAGTGGTTTGGGGAGTGCCAGTGGTTTTGGGTAAGCAGGATCCTGTCCAACTAATCCAGGATGGTTTTGGTCGCTCCAGAGGCCCAGTCACCGTCGCCGGCGACCGTGCCGCGTACCACGACCGGCCCCTTCATGCCGGGCGGGATTGTGAAATCAAGCTCGAGTGGCTGATTGGCGACAATGGATGCCTTGGTCTGCACGATCAGGGTGTTGTTGGGGTCTCCTGTTGCTGTTCGAGCGAGTGGACGCTGCACGGAGAGAATCATCTCTCCGGAAAGAGGACTGGCAACTTTGATTTGAAATCTGTCAGGCGATTGATCGGCATGCGTGCGACTGATCTGCAGGGGCTTGGGATGTTGCAGACGCAGCGTGGGGTCCCCAAGTAAATTGTAAAGCAACATGTGCTCACGCCGCTCGTCCGGCAGTTTTGTGCCAGACGGGCTGATTAGCGTGGCGAGCGTATCAATCATGAGTCGGCCGGTCGCGTTGGGGTCAGTTGTCTGCGCCTGCATCTCGTTGAGAGCGCTTCGCCAGGCATCGCCAAGTCGCGGGGGCTTTTGACGAAAGATACCATTGATCAGGCCGACTGCGGTCGTCGTATTCCCATAGGGCATCGTGATCCGACTGCCCGCGAAAACCGCGATGGGACCGCTGTTGCTTAATACCATCTGTTCGGCGATTGAATCCTCTGCTGCATCACATGCGCCCGTGAAGCATGCCAGCATGACAGCAATCGGTGCAGTATTCGCCGGGGTCGCTAGTCGCTTGACACTCTCGAGGTCGAGAACAGCTTTGCCCCCAAGAGCTGGTGCCACTCGGTCCAGTTCCGTGACCTGACCGTGCCCCGCGTAAATCCAGAAACGTGAACCCCGCGAATAGTCTTCCAGAATTGCCTCAGTGAACGAAGCGTGCTTGGGACAAAATGGATGCCCAGGACTGGCGTAAGAAATGTGTGCCTGTGTTTCGCTGGGAACCATGGTGGTGATGATTGTTCGCGTGACTGATTCTATCGCGGTATCTGCAATCATGCCAAAACCACCAATGCCGCCAACCAACTGCAGACGTGAACGCCACGGCCCGAAATCCTTGCTTGATTCGCGGGCAAAGATTCTGGAAATCCAGGTTTCCAATTGTCTGGGGTGATCCACTGGCAACCGACCCACTGCAGCATCCGGAATCCCATCATCGTCGAAATCACCGTAGAACATGTCCGTCGAAAGAGTGGGCGGTGAGCCCCATTTGCCGGTGACGGTGGTCCGAGCGTAAAGAATGGGAGTTTGGCGTGAGGGGTCACTTGGTTCCCCAATGACCGGCGCATCGCCCACGAGCAAGACGTAACGAGTGTCCAAGGTGCGGGCATCTTTGATTGCCGCACGCAGTTGTCTGGCTTCTGCCGGCGGTTGAATCGTGGTGATGCTCAAGCCCTCGCTCTCACGCTGAGCAATCCATGGCTGAATGGCGTTTGCAAAGACAGGGGGGCAAACGAGGATCACATTCCCTTGCTCAGCATGACAGGAAAGCATGCTGATGCTCAGCAGAACAAGGCCTAACAACAAACCATGAAAGATACGTCCGGCTGAGGCATACAGGAGTTGCAGCATGTTTTTAATGAGTGGGAGCATCGTTAGGGGAATGCAAGCGGGGTGCAGTGTCCATCAAACCGTATTCTAGCGTTGTTTGCCAGTCCAATGATCGCCCATTGAATCTGGCCTCGTTCAAAAAGGCTGTGGTTTCGGGCACCAGCGGTAAGTGTATTTTCTAGTCTGCCTGCGGTGGAGGTGGTGGCATGCTCTGCACTGGGGAGGCATCAAAGGCCTCGCCGATAGCAGCAGATTGCCTGCGGAGATACTGGCAGTGGAGGTTGTCTGGGTCGTTGCGGGCACAATACCCACGCAAGGTTGAAGCCAACATCAGGTTCGAATTGGAAAGGAACGCAGCAGAGGAAACGTTGATCAGGCTGTCTCGTAGCGATGTTCGTCAAGTGACCACTTTCGACTTCCCCGGGACATGCTTAGGCTTGTCGCGGACACAGTGTCATCAATTCCGGTTTGTGATACGATTCAAGGCCACAGGAGACTTGCTGCGGCCAGTCTCGATACCGGAGTTTCGCCGAAGGCGATTGCCTGACGACGAGTGCCCATCGAGCGAGTTTTTCCAAGGCACCAAGTATCGTTTGGAATTCATGCTTGGAGCGTGGTATGTGTTGTGATTCAATCGGCTTACTGGAAGAGTGCATGACAGAGCGGTCGAGAGTGGCCACCCACGGTGAAAAACGAAAGCCAGTGATTGGGATTACGGTTGGCGATGCTACCGGCGTAGGCCCGGAATTGGCGTTGAAGTGTGCAGCTCTTCCGGAGGTGACACGACGCTGCAATCCAGTGCTTTACGGAAGCGAGTCTGCGGTATCGCGGATTGCGAGGGCTGTGGGTCAGGATCCACCTGATGCGATGGTCAATGCAGGCGTGCTCGATGGCGATGCCTTGCTGCCGGGAAAGTTCACTGCTGAATCAGGACTGGCCTCCTACCAGGCGGTGCAGACTGCTATCGCAGATGCCATGGCGAACAAGATTGATGGCATCGTCACGGGACCCATCCAAAAAGAGGCGTGGCGTCTTGGGGGCGTGCGGTATCCAGGCCACACTGAGTTGTTGGCTGATCGCTGTGAGGTCAAAGACTATTGCATGATGCTGACCAGTGATCAGATTTCGTGCGTGCTCGTTACCATTCACGTGCCGCTTGCTGATGTTCCGGGTTTGCTTTCCGTGGATTCCATTTTTCGTGCCGTCCGTTTAGCAGATGAAACCATGGGAAGACGTCACGGAAGGGCGGCCCGCGTCGCTGTTTGTGGGTTGAACCCGCATGCTGGCGAGCACGGGATGTTCAGCCATGCCGAGGAAGAAGAATTAATCGAACCGGCAATCGCGCGGGCTCGAGACATGGGAATCAGCGTGACCGGGCCGCTGCCGCCTGATACCGCGTTTACACCCTCGGTTCGCAGGGATACCGATGTCTATGTTTGCATGTACCACGATCAGGGGCTGATTCCGCTGAAAGCTCTGGCGTTTGATGATGCAGTTAACGTCACCTTGGGTCTGCCGATTGTGAGAACAAGCGTCGATCATGGTACTGCGTTGGATCTTGCCTGGACCGGAAAAGCCAATCACCAAAGTATGCTCGCCGCAATCCATATGGCAGTGGATCTGACGGATGGCTGAGCGACGCAGAGAATCCAACACGCGAGAGACAACCGATTCCGGTGGGCTTGCCACCAGAGAATCGGCTTTGTCCGACGGTCAGAGTGCAAATGCTGACGCTGGGATTTCCAAGCCTGGCGGGCAATGTCGAGATCAGGGCCAGTTCCAAGCTTGGAGGGGAGGTCTCGAAATTCTGCTGTTGGTGGCGTTGTTCTTCGTGTATGCAGGTGACAGTGCGCCGATGGTTAACGAAGCACACTATCTGGTGAAAGCAAAGAATTATTGGAATCCCGAGTGGTGCAATCAGGACATGTTCGTTGCATCCGATAAAGTGCACACCACCTTTTATGTCCTGTTTGGTTGGCCAACGAAATATTTGACGCTCGAGCAGACCGCCTGGCTGGGGAGACTGGTTGGCTGGTTGCTGCTGGCAATTGGTTTGCAGCGTTTGTCGTGGGTTTTGTTCAGGCGTGCTTTCCTGTCGATTGCCGTCGCAGTGCTCTGGATCGCTGGCGTCGAGTACGGCAATCTGGCGGGTGAATGGGTGGTGGGCGGCATTGAAGCGAAAGTCCCAGCGTACGGGTTGGTTCTGTTGGCACTGGCAAGTCTGGTTCAGCGTCGCTGGGCTTGGGTTTGGGTGCTGCTGGGGACGGCAGCAGCATTCCATGTGTTATCGGGGGGATGGGCAGTGGTTGCAGCGACATGCTGCTGGTTGGTCACAGAACGCAAACGGCCCGATGGTGTCAAACTGATCACTCCGGCGCTGTTTCTTGGCGGCGGTATTTCGCTCTTCGGGCTCATCCCTGCACTGACCATGTCGTGGGGAGCAGACGCTGAACAGACCGCCATGGCGGCGAGAATTTACTCGTACTATCGAATCAAACATCACTTGCTGCCAGGTACTTTCTATCTGTCATGGTACCTTCGCTTTCTGGTGCTGGCTGCCGCGATGCTGGGAGGCTTGAGCGTGTACGGCAAACGCGATGAGCGAATCCGGATTTTGGGCTGGTTTGCGATAGCAACCCTCGGTATTTCTGCCATCGGATTGCTGGTCGGGCTGTTGGCTCCCTACGCACCAAATCTGGCAGCGGAAAATCTGGCAGCGAAATTGTTGCGGTACTATTGGTTTCGTCTGGCCGATGCAATTGTGCCCTTGATGGTCGCGGTGCTGGTATGCCGGATGTTGCTGGACTACCGAAAAGTAACCCGGTTCGCAGGGCTGGCACTGCTGAGCCTTGCGGTTGGGCTGAGCGGCATGTCCGCATACAAATCAGCGGATCGTGCTGTTCCCCCCTCTGTCAGTAATGATCTGCTGGGCGTTGATGCGGGGGCCTCCGCAGTGACGCAACAACAGGTTTATCGTGATTGGTTGGCCGTTTGCCGATGGGCACGCCAATCATCAGATGATGATGAGGTGTTTCTGACCCCGCGGAACCAGCAAACCTTCAAATGGTTCAGTGGGCGGGCTGAAGTCGTCAATTGGAAAGATGTGCCACAGAATCCGTCGGCCCTGATCCAATGGTTTGAGCGGTTTCGGGAAGTGTATCCCGATCAGATTGGAAACCGAAGAACCGCAAATCGAGTCTCGATCAGTTACCCCAACTTGCTAGGACTTCGTGAAAAGTATGGCGTCCGCTACCTGATTGTGGATCGAAGGATTACTGGTGATAACCTGCCCTTGCTGCGGATCTATCCCAATGAACCTGAGCAGAATGAAACCTATGCAGTTTATGAACTGCCTTACCCAACTGTGGATTCGCCTTGAGGAGGCATGCATTGGTGAGGCATGCATTGGTGAGGCATGCATTGGTGAGGCATGCATTGGTGAGGCATGCATTGGTGAGGCATGCATTGCGAGTTCTGGCATTGCGCTGCACCCGCGTGTTGACTGCTTAGCGAACGAAGGACGCAGGAGGTTCGCTCGGCAGGCGTCGAACGTTTATCTCGTCAAGATTCTTGAGACGCAATTTTTTGCCTTCCTCGCCTTCTGGGATATCGTCCAGTGACTGATTTTTGAGTTCTTCAGGAGTCGGAGCTGGATCTGCAGTTTCCGCATCCTTGTTCGGCCCACCATCATTGTTCGGCCCACCATCATTGTTCTCCGGGTCAAACATGCCCTCAGTGCGAAGGCCCTGTTGTTGACGTTCCTGTGCGTCAGTGGGTAGTGGCTCGTCGCGTGCGGTAAGTTCCGCAACCTTGCCACCAGCAGAGTCGAAGATGCTGCCCACGCGTCCCGAATCTCTCACGGTACGCTGCCATGATCCACCATAAGCGGGGTAGTCCATGTCTTCGAAGTCGGAGCAAAGGCGGCACCCAGCCAAGGGGGCAAGCATGAGTAAAACCAGTGTCGTCGGCAAAATGTGATTGGCTGTCACGTGTTTGCGAGGATGCATCTATCTGACCTTGATTGCTAGCAGAAACGCGATGACCTTCAGTTGGTCATCGGTTTGTATCGGTCAGAGAAGATGATCGCTTTAGGAAAGCTTTGACGATCAGGTGTTTCTGCGAGCCATGGACTTCCGTAAGCGGGGATTGGAAAGCACAAGTTGCGCAAGTTCCTGCCACTGGGAATCGGCTTGCGGTATCGTTTCGCAGAGAATTTCCGCATCATCCCAGTCCGCTTCGGCTTCCACGGCAAATCGCAGGTCCGAGCGGTTGAGTTTTTCAGGAAGCGGGATGAACTTCAGGTGATAGGCACCCGGTGCCGTCATCAGCCATGCAGCCAACGAGCCAGACTGTTGGTCGCTCAAACGATCAATATTGCGGCGTAAGCGTCGAAGTGTATCGGCGTGGCAGGTCTCACCGGTCAGCCCCAGTTGGTCCATGGCTTGTGGTGTGCCATCCCCGACCTGGTAGCCTACGTAGTCGCAGTTTTGGGTTCGCAAAGCCTTTGCAAGCATCTGGTCAATGAGCGTCGGGTCAATGAAAGGGCGGTTTGCTGGCACATAAACGACCCACTCTGCCTGGCTCGAATCGGCAGCTTCGCACAGTCGCTCGCAGACATGGCTCGACGGCAGATCGATGCAGTCCACCCCGGACAGACCCGAGGTTAGAATCGAAGCCGGGATTCCCGCACCAACAATGTAGATCCGCTCAACTTGAGCGCACTCGCTCAAGCGTCTCGACATTCGATTGATGAGTGATTGACCACCAAGCTTCCGCGAGGCAAACCGGGCAGCGAGTTGTGGAATTCCAGAATGGGCAAAGTCACCCAAATCGATGACGGCAACCGCTGATGCTCTGGCTGTGGGCATTGCTTTCTCCATTTCCGCAGATGCTCTCCATTTCCGCCGATGCTCGGATTGGGAGGCGAGTCCGTTTTCCGTGCATGCCAGGCGACTCTGAGGAGTATGACGCATCGACTTGTTGGAGGTCCAGCGCGAACTGAAAAGCAAATCCCCGCTTTTTTGAAAATTCCTCTCAAGTCGATCTATCGTCCAACCGGGGGTTCCTGCCAAAACAGGCTAGGCGAGAGCAGATGGATCTGAGTCTCGGCTAAATCTTCTCAGACTTTTTCTTTCCAGTTCCAAAAAACGGAGTTTTTACTGGTGCTTGATCTTTCCCAGATTACCAGCCTTTTAGATGCTATCATCTTTCCGTTGATTGGCAGTGTTGCTCTGATGTACGCCAAGCTGAGTCGTGGGGCTGCCGCCCGGCGTGCTGAAAAGCAATTCTTTGCTATTTTAGTCGTGCTAACCGTGGTGACCTTGCGAACTGTCATCACCTGTCATGAAATCTGGCTCGTTCACACCATGAGTTTGGGCGGATTGATCGTTGGAAGTTTGTTGATCCCGGGTCAAACTGAGACTCCGGAGCACGACCCGACGATCGCTGTCTAAAGCAGCTCTCAACCAATTCTTTGAAACCCGCGTTTTGCTGATGGCCGATTCTCATTCCGCTGCTTCACTTCGTTTGCCAGCATCAGTCGAAGTCCTGCCGGGCAATCCAGTTGAGGGTGTCATTCGTCCTCCCGGCAGTAAGAGTTTGACGAATCGAGCTTTGATTTGTGCAGCCTTTGCCGATGGGTGTTCAACGCTCCGGGGGACCTTGCAAAGCGAAGACACCAAAGTGATGATCGATGCGTTACGCTCGATTGGTGTCGGGATTACCGTTTCCGACGGTGGTAAGACGGTGGTGGTTCAGGGGCAGGTTTCAGAGCCAAGTTCCGGTGAACGGTCCGGTGGCGTCAGTGAGCTGCAGGAGTTGTATGTTGCCAACAGCGGCACGACGGTGCGTTTTCTGGCGGCAGCGCTGACAGCTTTTGGCGGCCAATTTCGCCTCTCTGGCGTTGAACGCATGCATCAAAGGCCCATTGGTGATCTCATCGCTGCGCTCGAAATGGTCGTTGATGGAAGCATCGCAGCGGTCAGCCCTGAGGGTTGTCCACCCGTGGATATCCGCTGCCGCGGTTGGAAGGGGGCAAGGCTGGATGTGGGAGGATCGGTGAGCAGTCAGTATCTGAGTGGTTTGATGATGGCGGCACCTCTTGCCAATCCAACTCAAGGTAACGTGCTGCCAATGGCTGAGAGCACCACGGCAGGCAGACCGGATTCCATTCTTATCGCAGTACGTGGCGAGCTGGTGTCACGCCCCTATGTGGATATGACGGCTCAAGTCATGCGGAGTTTTGGCGCCTCAGTGAGGCTGTTGGAAGATGGGCTTGAGGACGATCAGTCGCTAGTCGTTGCCGTTGAGCGTGGTGGTTATTGGGCAACTTCTTATGAGATCGAGCCCGATGCTTCGGCGGCAAGTTATTTTTGGGCAGCTGCTGCAATCACAGGTGGTAGTGTGACCGTCGAAGGCTTGAGCCGCGATGCGATGCAAGGAGATGTTCGCTTTTGTGAAGTCCTCATGCAAATGGGATGTCAGGTGGACTATTCAGACCACAGCATCCGTGTGACAGGGCGGCCAATGCATGGGGTGGATGTCGATATGAACGAAATCAGCGATACCGTGCAAACATTGGCTGTGGTCGCTTTGTTTGCTGACGGACCCACGCGTGTTCGAGGAGTCGCTCACAATCGATTCAAGGAAACTGATCGGATTGGAGATTTGGCGCGAGAACTGCGCAAGTTGGGAAGTCAAATTGAAGAGCATGAAGATGGTTTGACCATCTACCCGCTTGAGAAAATCGCCGATGCCAAGGTCGGCTGCAGTGCGGTGCTAGAGACGTACCACGATCACCGGATGGCCATGAGTTTGTCATTGGCAGGTTTGCGGATTCCAGGAGTTCGGATCTTGAATCCAGCCTGCACTGGGAAGACATATCCTGAATTTTTCTCAGATCTTGAGACCTTGATAGGGCGACCCCATCATTGGCATGCATGCGAGAAAAATTGAAGGCCGACAACGCAATTGTGTTTGGAAACCCCGCACAATGAATTCCCGCGATTGGCTTGCCATCTCTCCTGAATCGTTTCAGCACCCCACATGACACCAAGAAGATGCGCAAGCATTGCCAATGAATCCTTGCTCATCGTGTTCACTTGTCTGATGCTCTTTTGTGGCCCGCGATTTGTGTGGCTGCTGGCGTTGGTGGGGGCGGCGTTGGTGGGGGCGGCGTTGGTGGGGCCAGTCTGATTTTTTCTGGTTGGACAGATCGCTGGGGATCGCCGTTGTCCTCAAGCGGTTCCTGTTCAACCCGAAGGGCATGAAGTGAACGAGTAGCGGACGTTCAGTAGCAATCAGTTTGCCCACCCGCTGATTGAACGTCCATAAATTAGGGCCTCGCCTCGAACGGGTACCCATTTGCTGCCATCGTTTTCTAGCCCGCATGAACC
>PKCN01000355.1 GCA_002862205.1 Planctomycetaceae bacterium
ACTCATGCACATTTCCTAGCATGTCATACAAACCCCAAAGGTTCGGCTTTTTTTTAACCAACCCGATGAGTACGCATGCCAGAGTTCGCGCGACACCACGCGCGTGACCACAATTCAGTCACGTCCGGACACAGGTGGGCGGACTTGATGACCTGTTTGGGAAGCGTGACATCCTCGCCACCACGTCGCACAATAATTTCAATCTCCTGCCCTCGCTTTATCTGACTCGCGACCAGTTCAAAATCCTGCAGATTCTGGATCGGCTTGCCGGCAAGTTTGATAATGCTATCCCCAATCAATTTTGCGTTACCTTCGCCGTTCGTCGGTCCTTGCAGGCCGAACGTCTTTCCACTCCAAACAGCAACCCCTGAGTGACCTTCCGGCTGAGGATAATCAATCTCCAATTCGAGCCGACCCCTGGCTGCAAAAGGACAGTAATCAATTCCTCCAGAAGAACATGCGTATTCCCACTCCGCTTCGGTAGGTAAACGGTAAACGCGTCCAGCTTCTTTTTCTTCGGGTAAATCGCTGAGAGTCTCGCAGAACGACACAGCTTCGTGCCAAGACACATTGTCAAGCGGATGGTTTTCCCCATGAAAATCGCTGGGATTACTCCCGGTGATCTGCTCTTACTGCGACTGGGTCACCGGATACAGACCCAAATGGAACGGCTTCGAAAGTGTGACTTTATGGATCGGTTTTTCGTCCCAGTAGTAGTCACTCCCCATCTCGTAGGTACCGTGGGGCAACGAAACCAGTTTCATACCTATTCTATTTGATATCACTTGCTGCGGTAATCTCCGTAAAGCACCCGCATGCGCTGGTCGGCAGCTTGCTGCAAGTAGGCAGCGGCTTGTTTTGCGTCAACCTCGACACCCCAACCATAGGAATAACATTGGCTCAACGTACATTGGGCATGTGCGTTACCTTGTTCGGCCGACTTCTCGAACCACAGCCGCACTGAGTCTTACACAGCGGGCACCTTCATCCAGCGATCCAGAATCGGCGTTTTGCAGCAAGTGCCGTTCGAAAGGTCACGCAAGCACTGCATTCAGTATGAATCAACTCATATCTCGGTTTGAGCGCCCCCGTATTACCAAAAAAACGCCTAAACTCTCACACGCATCCCTTGCGTCGACCGTCCTTGATCAGGTCTGTGTGTCCCGCCCTTGAGAATCCATGGTCGATGTCGAAACTGGCAGGATGCAAAGCGTTGGGATGTACGTTCGCAAGTCTATGCTTGAGGAGTAACCGAGATGAGAATGAAGATCGATCTGAAAATGGAGATTGAACTCCCCGATGGGGCTCGAAGTTTACACTTCTCGGATTTATGGGAGAACTCGCAGCAATCGACTGACTCCAATTCCAGAAATGCCGCCTCATCGGCAAACCCAAGCAGCAGCAACCCGCTCGGCACCATGCTGTGCAATCTATTGGAACGGGCTTCCGAGGCATCCAAAAATGCGCAGGAACGCTCGAAAGATGCGAACCAGCGAACCAGCCCTGGTTGAGGATAGCCCCCTCATTGCGGTGCAGTTTGCTCCGCCCATCTCTAGCAGAGTGCTAATTCGCGGGAATTCAATCCAGCAAAGCAGTTGGGGTCGACTCAGAATCGCTCTCGGAGGTTCACCATGGCGGGCTCATCGTCAGCGGTCACGGTTCGGCAACTGAATCGTGACACAACGCATGTCGACCGCATCTCTCCGCTCATTGGCGCGCAGCTTAACTTTCCCTCGAGGTTCGGTAGCGAAATGCCACGATTGTGCCCCCACCCGAAAGCGTGGCATCCCCTACCGGATTCCTCCAACGGGATGCCGCTTCCATTCTTGAACACAAGCTGCTTTGATTTTGGAACTCAGTTGCGTTTCACCACGACACGGAAAGTCGATTTTCGTAACGCTTGGTACCGAAATAACGCTTGGTACCGAAATTACGCTTTGTACCGAATTAAGATGTACGCGTTAAATACGGCACCATTTAGTTGACCCCAACCTGACCAGACAAGTTATGTTGAGGGCAGGCATGAAAAATCGCGTGGCGTGAATGATTCCGTTCGCACTTCACGTTATAGTGTCGTGGTCACAAGAAAACACACCTGGCCTTCAGGTTCGCAATCATAGGATAAAAATAATGAAGAGACGCAAGACACAGACAACTCGCCGCCAAGCGATCAAGGCTGCGGCCGCCGCTACCGGTGCAGTCGCGGCGACCCCCTATTTCAACTGGTCTGAAAAGGCATTTGCCAATCAGGAAAAAAATGATCGACCCAACATTGGGTGTATCGGCGTCGGCAGCATGGGCACGGGCGATGCGCGAGGGCACGCGAACTTTGGCAACATCGTTGCTGTATGTGATGTTGACGAACGACACGCTCTCCGCGCGAAAAACAATGACAAAATTGGACGGGGAACTGCCGATGCCTATGGCGATTATCGCAAAGTCCTCGATCGTAAAGACATCGATACCGTCAGCATCGTGACCCCGGATCACTGGCATATCAAGATAGCCGTTGAAGCACTGGAAGCCGGCAAGCACGTCTTCGTTCAAAAACCACTGACGTTGACTCTTGAAGAAAATCAGTTGATCCGTCGGGCATGTGAGAAACACTCCAACCTTGCGTTTTTGGTAGGTACACAACAACGCAGTGACCGCAACAAATTCATGCGGGCAGTGAACATGATCCAAAAAGGATTGCTCGGAGACATCAAGCATGTGACCGTTGGGATCAACGGATCGCCAACCGGTGGGCCATTCCCCGTTGCTCAAGTTCCCAAGGAATTGAATTGGGAGATGTGGCAAGGACAGGCACCCGCCAAGGAATTTCGACAGAAGCGTTGCCACTACGAATTCCGTTGGTGGTACGAGTACTCAGGTGGAAAATTTACCGACTGGGGCGCACATCACGTCGACATAGCCATGTGGGCTCTCAACAAGAATGGTTCCAAACAAGGACCAGTATCGGTCGACGGCACAAAGTGCGAGCATCCCGTTGAGTACAAGGATGGCAACCCACTAGCTGATGACTGCTACAACACTTCTCACAACTTCTCTGTCATCCACACCTTCGACGACGGGATCACCATGGATGTCACCAGTCACGGGGACAATGGCATCACCTTCGAGGGAACCAAGGGACGCATCTTTGTCAACCGCGGCAAAATCACCGGTACGCCCATTCAGGAAAACTGGGACAAAGACGCGTATTCGGACGAGGACGTCTCCAAGCTCTACAAAGGCAAACCACACGAAGGCCACAAGAACAACTTCTACCGCTGCATTCGAGAGGGTGGTCTCACCGTATCGGACCCCTTCAGTCACGTGCAGGCCATGTCCGTCTGCCACTTGAGTTCAATCGCTGCGAGATTGGGACGCAAACTGAAATGGGACCCAACCACCGAAAATTTCATCGGTGATGACGTGGCTGCTTCCATGCAATCACGAGACCGTCGTGAAGGCTACGAAATTCTGGAAGTCTAGCAACCGCTAGCTTGTAGCTCAGGCTCCGCCGAGGAGCGCGAGCTAAAAACCTACGCCCTCAACGTTCCGATTCTATTTTAAATCGGAACGTTGATGTGGTTGTTCAGCCGTCGTCAGAGCAACACGGCACGTTACGTTCGCCGCTGCTGCCGCTCTGCACACTTATCCGGTCAGAACCGTCTCAACAGGCATTCTTTCGATCGAGCTTGTCGCGACCAGTTCCCCCAACCCGCCCGGAATTTTCGGCATTTCTTGTTCAATCGGCACCTCGTGGGCAACCCTCAGCCCATGCGTCGGCCGCGACACGATCATAAAGAACGCCAACAACACACCGCTCGAATCTCTTTTTTTCGGTCTGAACTCATTCAGCCGCCTGAGCGGTCCCGCAAGCATCAGCCTGACGACGAAACGGAAAAATCTTGACTTTGCCAGAGGAATCTGCAAACTTGACACTGCGCGAATGGACCGAAGGCTTTTCATTCATACCTTTCTTTGCCACTTCCACTCGCCACAGTGACTTGTCTTTGAGTCGTGCGACCGCATGTTTTGCTTTGTTCTGCTAACGCAAAACACACAAAAGCACGAAGGAAATTCAACGAGGCGCTTTGGCATGAAACAAGATCACGGACCTGTTCCGACCAAGCTAGGTAGTGGCTGTGCGGCCCGATGCATTCCTCCGCAGGCTCCGCCAGCATCGATACCACACTCGAATAGAGATGTGATCAGCTACAGCGGACCGCCGCCAGTTGCGTTCGGACCAGACCTGGTAGCGTTGGCATCTTCTCTCGCGACTTCGGCCGTCGAGGGCGAGAGCCGGATTCCTCTACAGATAACCATCGGTAATGCCCGCTCGACTACACGAAAACACTCCACCGGTTGGACAAGTTCATTGCTTGTCCATAGCCTGGTCCTACTCTTCCTGTGGATGTTGCTCGCACCTGCAGACATGGGTGGAATGGGCGTGCGCGTACTTACCCTGACGTTGGAAGACGATGCAGAGGTGACCCAATTTGCATCCTTTACAATCCCGTCTGACATCACAACCACGTTGCCCGCGTTCGAGCCGCATGATGCTGATCAATCGCCGTCTCTGGATTTGATTCCCGTACCCCAGTTCGGCGGCGGGAACGGGGCGGAGAAAGCCGATGTCAAGCGAGTTCCGCAACAGGGCCCTGATGCCCCAAGCGGATCGTTCTTTGGCATCAAATCAAGCGGACAGAACTTTGTCTATGTTCTTGATGTCTCTGGCAGTATGAGAAACGGACGCTATGAACGCGCAGCGGCGGAACTGTTCCGATCCGTCGACCAGCTGAGTGAACAACAGAACTTCTATGTGCTGCTTTTCAATTCCACAACCACACAGCTATTCAACAACGATGGCATTCTGCCACAGCCCGTAGCCTGCACCGAGGCAAATAAGGAGCGTCTAGCACAATGGCTGGAAACATCCTCTCCCAGAGGGGGCACTGATCCGCGAGATGCGTTGCGAATCGCTTTAAAAATGCGCCCCAGCGCTATCTTCATGCTGTCGGACGGAAAATTTGACTCAGTTAGTAAACGATCCAGCTCCGGACTGACCTCTACTGACACCTCCGCTTTTACCATTGTGGCCGCCGACAGAACTTCAACTCCAATTCATTCCGTTGCTCTGGAAAATCCGAATTCCAGCGAAAACATGCAACGCCTATCTAACATCAGCAAAGGAGAATACAGATTTGCTGAGAGACGAACCGACGAAAATACGCAAGGTACCTTGGAACGGGCACAAGTGGCGCTAAAGAATGGCAACACGGGGATTGCTCGGGTCCTGCTCAGTGACATTGCAGTCGCTTTTCCAAAGAGTGACAACGGACTTGAAGCGAAACGCTGGCTGGCGAAACTCCGCTTCCAGCGAGCTTTGAATGAGTTGCGAAACAATCAGGTAGCCCTTGCCAAATTAAACATTACCAAATTGGTCGGATCATGCCCCTCTGCAATTCTGACATCACGTTTCCGTCATGAGTTTTTTCCTGCTTTTGTTGACGCAGTCGATTCCACTGCTGACGCAAAAGCAAATCAATCACAGTCGCTCGCTGAGAAAAATGAAAAGGTGCAGACTACGCCCAATGATGCTCCCGTAGTCGATCGGTCAAACGTGGTGATCGATTCCACTAAGCCATCCCAAGCTATCGCGAACACCACGTTGCCTCGCAATCCTCCTGCAGGCATTCATCCCAACACCAACACAACAAACCAGCTCAATCTGCAACCTCTCGAATGCGATGTCCAAAGCCAGTTATTGAAGGCCGATGTTAAGACCATCCGGTATCTAAGACAGGTGGCAGATGTGTTTGCCGGAAATCCTATTGCAACCACAGCTACCGAGTTTCTTAACTCCGTTGCCAAAACGAAAATCATTGAGTTGCGTGATGCATTACACAGCGGAGACGAAAACGCAGCAGAACGCATTAACCAGCAACTCAGTGACGGGTTTGAAGACCACCGCACCCTGCCCACTGTCCGATCTCGGTTATTCAAGAACGAACGCAAGGCGAAAATCCTCGCGCGGATTGCTAAGAGACTTGAAAGTGCAGGTAAATTAGTGGATGCGCGGCTTGGGTATACGAAGATCTTGGAGAATTATCCGCTAACGCTTGAGACGCCTAACGCAAGAAAACGCGTGCAAGCAATCGACCAACAATTTGAATCCACGAGTCAGACTGGCGACGAAATGTCCGTGGAAAATCCTGTTTTGCCCGATCAAAACACAGAAACTGATTCGAGTCAGGAACCTGGTCGGAAAGCAATTCGTCCATGAACAGTGAGACAAACATCGCAAACAGGTATTCCCCGGTCACTACAACACAATACTTGGGGCGTTGCCTGTGTGTTCTCTATTACTGTGCCGCGATTCCAGCACTCATCAATAGTCCGCTCATCCTGACAAACAATCACTACGCGTTCGCAATGGGTATTCCCCTAAGTCTCTGCTCTTTGGTTGCCGTTTGGTCGATGCTTTCATCGCGTAGTCTGTTGCTACGTTTCGCTGTAACAATCTTTGTCACCTCGATATGTTGGCACGCGCTCACGCAACTGGTGTGGTGGGGAAGTGGTGATCCAGCCTCAGCCGCATGGGCATTTTCTACGTTCTTGCAAATGTTGATAGTGATGGGCACCATTCACTTTGCAGGTGTTCATAAATTCCTGCGTTGTAACGATGCTGGAGAACACCAATCTCGCCAAAGCAGCAAGCTCACCTTCGATCTGAAGACATTAGGACTCTGGACAACCACTTCTGCCATCGTTTTTCTATTCATTCAGTACAGTGCACAACGGCATGAATGGAATGGCAATCAGCGCATTTGGCCCCACCTGACCGCCATGGCGTGGGTAGGGTTGCTCAACGCGACCTGCGCTTTGGCGTGCCTCTGGGTATCGCAGCAGAATGGATACCGCATGCAAGTGTTGCGTTGCCTGGCAGTCGCTATCTTCACGCTTGCGGCCAGCATGGTGCTACCAACACTCATGTCGCTTACGTGTGAAACACAGATACTCAGCAGGGGTGAAGCGATCTCGCTGTTGTCTTCGCAATTGGCAAATTTGCTCGTTGCCTTTTGCCTGTTTTCCAAATTTGAGGCTCCCCAATCTCAACCTCATGAAACACTTTCTACTGTCAGCAAGCAACCTTGAGTCATGTGCACTAACGCAATGCCGCTTCACAAGCCATACCCGAAGAACCAGGCAACCACGCTAGACCGCTGTTGCCCCATCCTCGCTTCGTAATCTACGAATCATTGCATTTAAATCATTGTTGCTATAACCCGCACGTCGGCTAATGTGTTTGATCGCAGTCACTTCATGTGAGCTTAAGGTTCCGTCAGCCAAGGCCAACCGCATCAACGTTTCAAGGTGCCCCTCATTCACATGCTTGCCACTGCCAGGGGTCACCCCATCCATGGCACGCTTCATCATCTGGTTGTACTTCGCTTCATCCCAGCGGTGCTTTTTGGCCCATTGTCGCAACATTTTCTCTTCTCCAGTCCCAATGATTGAATCCGCCTGCGCAAGCAGCGCGAGTTGAATGAACTCCAACTCTGTCAAGTCAGAATCATTGAGCTGCCGCCCGAACTCCCGTTCCAGATTCCCTTTGAATGATGCTTGTGATGTTGCACCTCGATTGGCAACATACAGAATCGCTGCCGCCACAACGCCCAGAATCAACAGCAAAACGACGGGCTGAGATGCTAAATACCCTGCGATGATCGTTATCAATGCGAGAGGGATACCAATGATCAGGGACAGCGCGAAAACGCCTGTGTGTGCAATTGATCCGAGCACAGGGATATGGAATAGAAAACCCACAATGGTCGACATGAACAACAGAAACCCAAGCACCACGGCAGCGGTGCCAACACCCCGGACCATCCACTTCAAACGCCCGATATGACTCTTCATGGTGGCAATCGCCACCTCTCGATCACCAGCAACAATATGATGAAGGATGCCCGAATCACTTATGATCGACGCGAAAAATCCAGTTCGTCTATCTGTCTCATCGGCGACTCCCCGGACACCATCAAACTTCCCAAAATACGTTCCCGTTTCAGGAACTAGAATCCCGGAGTAGTGAACTCGCTCATCACCTAGCCGTGATGTCGCGCCCTTGTTGAGGTAAAGAGCACCCTCCTGTAACCGCAGTTTCAGAGCGATTTCACCATTGGATAATGTGAGCGCCTGCGCATCAATGGTTTTGACAGGATCTACAAATTCCACCAGATCCCTTTTGACCTTCAGGTCGCCCACAACAAATCCCTCGGGCATGAATCGGTTTGAACTTAAACGTTGAACTATCCTGCTGTTGCGTGAATTACGCTCGAGGTTACTCATCCACCTCATCGACCACGTGGTGCCATCATCATCCTCGTCTTCCTGCCACGCGTAAATCTGAGCATCCCGCCACACAACCAGGTGGCCTGTAAACCTCTCCACGTATTCACCCGGGAAACTCAGTTGCTGATCCATGCTCCCCGTCATGGAAATCAACTCACCTGCTTGCAGTCCATTCAAGTCAATGACCGACTGGGTCGACTCTGCAGCGCGAGCATAGTCGAAACGTGTCTCGTTCTTCCACAAAGCGACGAGCGCGACACAAACCATGAAAGGGCCCATCAGGAGCCCGCCCCATTTACTCTTCTTTCGCGCACTCGACATCGTCAGACTCCAGTCCGAATCATGCTGCAAAGAACACCCTTGAACGATTCACGCCACACATTTTAGGATCCACTCCAAACAAGGAACAAGCACCCTGCTGCGAGATTCGCGGAAATCGCAAGCCGCTGCAAGCAAAACTTTGTGCATTGGGGAAGGAACGCTGCCAATTGCGCGGTGCGTCCAACCAACCGAAACATGGCGTGGTTTCGCAAGAGGGGCACCTGTATCGAACAACGAGAAAACAAATACCGAGATTGCAAACATATGACCGCCCCTTCAAAGCTCACAAAACCACTTTGACCTGCAATCCGCCAAACAATGCTAGTCAATCCGGTAGCCTCACCACTTGAAAAGCCGCACTACACGTCACCCTCTCGCGGGCATCCTTCTCGAGTTTTGAACTGCCCAGACTGGTTGTACATATTTTCACTATTGAAAATATCCATTACCTGACCACCCGGGCCGCTCAAGCATTCGCTACCGCGACACAAGCTGGCAACATTCCCGAGTCACATCATTGACCAGCGAAGGGAGTCCCCCGACTTAAAAGCCGCAAAGCACTTCTGTGTGCTACCCCCTTGAGACGGAAGCAGATCTGTATTCCCGACCACGCGTTTTCACGAATCATCAAATCCGAGACAATACGAATCGAGAAAATTCGATCATTGGCCAAAAACCAAACCCAGTGGTGCTCAGACTTCAAGTACCCGACTTGCTTGCGTTCCACCAAGAACTGGCAGAAACCAAGTGCGTCCAACAAGTGCCGTCGGTGACCTTGTGGCCAAGGTGAATCATCGACGTACTCATGAAAACTACACAGGGCTTGTGTGCCCAGGCATGACCATGTGTTGGGCAGGAATCGCACAACCTCAGCTCTGCGTTTTCGAATTAGCGAATCGGCCTGCGCCTCCAATTGTTCAACATCAAGCGACAACAGGCAATCGTGATCGTCCGAAACCACGCCCAACTCTTTGATGACGGCATGACGATCCTCCGCAAAACGCTGCCGAAGCGCGCGGTCCCGCAACAAAAGCCCCATCGCCTCAACTGCATCTTGCTGTCTCACAGACATCCTCTACCCGCTGGAGCTCCAGCTCTAATTCGGAAACTGGTGGTAAAACACCATCTCGCTCGATAATGATGGATTCAACCGGAGCGTAAGAAACCACCTGCGCGGCCAACTCAAGCAATTCATCCTGAATCGGTTCGCAATGCCGATCATGCCAAACACCGTCGTGATATGAATACCCCACAATGTGCAGCTGCTTGATGACGGACGGTTCCAGGCGATGAAGCCATTCCAATGCGTCAAAGCGATGGTTACAGCTGTTGATATACAAATTGGTGACGTCGAGCAGCAAACCAGCTCCGGCTTGTTGACACAGCTGGTTAATAAAATCCGCTTCTAAAAGTTCTTCTGGCAAGCGTAAGTAGGAAGTGATGTTCTCAAGAATCAAGGGTCTCTGGCACACATCCATTACCTGCCGCGCATGATCGACCAACACCTTCAAGGATTTGCGGGTGAGTGGAACGGGGTTCAAATGCCCAAGATCAACATCCTCGGTTTTGGTGAATGCGATGTGCTCGCTAATCCACCGAGCGTTCGCAACATCAGCAACACGCTGAAACTGGTTTAGAGTTTCCTGATCAATTGCACCAGGCGTTCCCAGCGATAGACCCAACCCGTGAACCGAGAGCGGGTACAGGTCACGCAACTTTTCGAGTAAATCCTCGCCATGATCGAAAAAGTGTTCCGCAGTAAGCTCCAGACAGTCAATTTCCTCGGGCATGCTGAGGATCCAATCCGCCAACGGTTCACGAAACCCCAAACCCACGAGCGGTATTTCCAACAATGCATCTGCATCAACGCCATCAATCACCGCACCTAACTCCATAAAATTGACCCAGGAGACATTTAACCAGCACAGCCTCCACAACTACTGGAAGTGCAGCCCCCAGCCATGAAGCCACTGGTACCAACATAGTGGCTTCCATACCCGGGAGTAATAGAAGGGCCACTGTAGCCGCTCCGAATGTTTCCCCACTCCGCGGCCGAACAGTTGCTCAAATGAGACTCCTCAGATCGCTTTTCAATGCCACCTAGCAACACGTCAATGAAGGGAGCCAACGCAATTGCAATTGTACCAAATACCATCATGAGCCTGAGACCATGAAACTGCTGTATCCCCAGCGTCACATCATGACTGTATCGTACTGCACCCACTACGATGAACCCGAGCGCGATAACCATTACCAACTTTCTTGTGAATCCGATTACCCGCGTCAGGATTCCACCAAGAAAACACAATGCCAGGAAACACCCGTACAGCAAGAAAAAATGTGTTTCATTCAGGTAACTTTGCCAAATTGCACAAACCAGAACCAACATGGCAGTGGTGACTGCAATGCTCGCGATTTTCCACTCCACCGCAGGCAAGGTGCGGTTCGCCAAACTCGTTCTCATTTTCCTCCGTTCACAGTCCTGGCAAGAGACCCTACTGATCTCAATCTTCACACTGCACCAGGGACACTTCTTTGTCCTTGCTGCAGGCTTGGCAGCATGTTTCGGCACTGTGAATACGCTCCCACACTTGCACTTGCCACGCTTACCCCCAAGCTCGGCTCGCACCAAATACTTTTTGCCACACGTGCAGATCTTCTTGATCCGGGTTGAACCACCGACGCTCATTACTCAATCTCCAGCTTGTCGATCGTTGCTGAAGCCTCTTCAACCAACCGCATGAAGCGGTCGTAAATTGATTTGACGTCCTCACGGTCAGTTGTGCTGTTGGAAATTTTCATCGCATCAATTGCCGTTAACACGTCAACCGTGATGCCAAACTCATCAGCAAATGTATCCGCCACATCCCCCGCATCCTCGGGCTGCATCCCACACTTCACCATCAGGCAAGCTCCCATATCACAGATCAAATGGGCGTGTGCGTCAAACAAAACGGCTTGCAAATGCTCGCTGCTCAAATTGTGCAGCAAGTAGGCGGCCCGTAGTCGCAAGAGTGCATTCTTAAGACGCTGCTCACACCGGAGACGAAGGTGCTCATCCGAGATACGCAAATCACAAAGCACATCCTCGCCAGTAAGGACACGATAATGAAGCTGCATCTCTTGAAATTTGATCGGAAAAACATCACACGACGAATGCAATTCTGTTGGTGTCAGTGTCATCACAGACAAAGGAATTTTATTTGTAGCAGTCGCTATCGGTGCCGCAAGTTTATCGAGCGTCTGAGAATCCGTTTTGCCCAGTACCAGCATCACATTGACAATGGCGCCCTGATTCTCAGCGCCCTGATTGCGAATGAATGCCCCATACACTACTAGCGACTTCAAATCGGTCCCAACGCTTTCACAAACGTCGTCGCGAAAAGCCTCGAGTACCCCGCGAATCCTACTCGCGCTTGTGACCGACTGCGGTTTGAACAGCTTCATGGCATACCTCTTTGGTTTGAATCGCTTGCGACCTTGGAAGACAGCACCACTTTGACGGCGACCCACGCTTGCTCACGCTCCACACATCGAAGCGTCGGTGAATTGTGGCACGTTCGCAACCTTGACGTATGTCCCATGAGCCGCCCAACGAAAAAAACATTTCAAATAATCAAAGCGTTGTGTGATTACAAAGACAACGCCCCAAATTTTCGCGACACGACAACCAAGAACCCACCCCACGCTTTGCCCACAGTTTTCCCGCATTGACAGAGCATACAAGTTCCTGCTTGCAAGCGTAGCACCCACCCAAGTTGCAAACTGAGTACCGGACTAATCCAGCAAGATCACACCCCGCCCAGTTTTCACTCGCGCAATGGCGACGAAATGATTCTCCCACAACGTGTGTGGACACGCTCCGCGAATGATCTTGCAAGTTAGTCTCGTCGCTTCGTAAATGCGGTACATTAGAATGCGGATGTTCATGTAGTCTTCAAAACGCTTGATGCATCGTGACAACCATTGTGACTTTTCATCTCGTCACCACCCAGCAAGCAGCACGAAGGCTTGGAACTGGTGCTCCAGCTTTCATCATTCAAATGACCGCAACAACTGTGAAATTTTCGCGGAAAGCTTTGCATTCGCAAAATCGGTACGCCTGAAAAACGCCTACGGGCACCTTGTCATAACGCCGACAACACGCGCATCCTCACATATCGGGCACCCACCTACTGGCCTGACGCTGAAACGGCAAGCATTGCGCAACCGTCAACATACGATTCAATGCGAGGCCAAATAAAATGATAGCAAGGCTCTTTGTATGCAACGAAGCCGACTACAGAAGACACAAGGAAGTCGAGAAACAGCTGATGGCTTCGCTCACATGGGGGCGTTCGCTGGCACAAACTTGGCCAGCACAAACACTGCAAACGCACTCAACTGTCGAATCATCTTGACGAATCTCGGTGATTGTCATTGTCTTTTCAATCACTTGGCCTTAGACTTACACCTAGGAGCAGTTGTTGTTCCTGTAAGTTGACTTGATTGAAGAAAATGAGATTCGCAGCCAGTTTCGGCACTGCGTACTTCGATCACGAGATGATTGGCTGAGCTAGGTGCTCAGTTCTCGCCTGGCGGACCCTAACGCCATCTGCTGCCAACCAACGGTCGCGTCGATCTTCTGGAAAAGCTGCTCGCGTCATGAAGACGCATCCAATTCCGTGACATTCTTATTGGTCCGGAATCATTTGCGAGTCGGTTGCGCTAATCACCGCACCCAGGCACGCGTTTCCCACGAGATCGACCAGTAGCGTCGCCTGATAAACCACCGCACGTAGCGGAATCGACAGTCAGACGCCGCGACCACTGGCAATCACACATGGTTCGTTTTATGGCAGCGCCGAGCGGTTTGGATGTTTGAATCCACCTTCTCCTCGCACATGGACAACCGCATCCCAAACTACAAAGAATACACTTGAACGATTTCAACAGCATGGATCTGTTTGCGCCTCTGAAGCGAGCGTTGTCTGACCAAAATTACCAACAGCCCACCCCGATCCAAGCCAAAACCATTCCCCCAGCGATTGAGGGAGCCGACATTTTAGGATGTGCCCAGACCGGCACTGGCAAAACGGCCGCATTCGCACTCCCGATCCTCGACTACTTGGGCCATGACAAACCGTCGGCGCAACCCAATCGGCCAGCGGTCCTGGTGCTCGCTCCAACCCGCGAACTCGCCATCCAAATTGGCGACAGTTTTCGCACCTATGGAAAACATATGAAATTCCGCCAAGCTCTCGTGTACGGCGGCGTCGGGCAAAACGAACAGGTCAAGGCACTCCGACGGGGCGTCCACGTCTTGATTGCCACCCCGGGCCGTCTACAGGACCTGATGGACCAGGGGCATGTTAAACTCAATGGCATTGAGATTTTTGTGCTCGATGAAGCCGACCGCATGCTCGACATGGGATTTTTACCGGCTTTGAAACGCATCATTGCGACGCTTCCAGAAAAAAAACAGAGTCTCTTTTTCTCGGCAACCTTACCTCCAAAAATTAGAGCACTTGCGGCACGCCTGCTATTCAATCCCGTCACCATCACGGTTGAAAGCAAGACACCGACGGTCGAGCGAATCAAACAATCAGTAAGATATGCCAAACGGGGCAACAAGCTTGCCACGTTGAAAGACCTTCTCGAAAAAGACAACGTTACGCGAGCCATCGTATTCACCCGCACCAAACATGGTGCCAACGGATTGGCTAAAAAACTGGATCGCGCCGAAATCCCTGCAACTGCGATTCATGGAAACAAAACGCAAAACGCCAGGCAACGAGCACTCGAAGAATTTCGCCAAAACAAAGTCACCGTGCTAGTGGCCACCGACGTCGCTGCCAGAGGAATCGATATCGACGGAGTCACGCATGTCATCAACTTCGATATGCCAGTTGATCCAGAGAGTTATGTTCATCGCATTGGGAGAACGGGGCGGGCCGGATCAGACGGAATCGCGATCTCGTTTTGCACAGAAGAGGAGCTTGATGAACTGCACGCGATCGAAAAGTTGTTGGGCACAAGAATACCTGTCGATAATCCGGAGATGAAGTTCGATACCCAACCGGCAAAGCGTGCCACGAAAAAGAAACAGGGAAACAATTCTCGAAACAGCCAGCGAAAGAAAGACAACACCAACCTGAGA
The DNA here is from genome assembly GCA_002862205.1 of Planctomycetaceae bacterium. Classification (GTDB taxonomy): domain Bacteria; phylum Planctomycetota; class Planctomycetia; order Pirellulales; family Pirellulaceae; genus Rubripirellula. Next base: position 14,807 of record PKCN01000355.1, read on the forward strand.
AATGCGTCCCAGCAAAGGTTCCGACGAAGGAAAAAGGCAAAATCCCCCTCAAAGAACCACAACAAACAACGCGCGACCGCTGAGTGAAAGACGACAGCTACAGCGCCACCAGTGATGGCACGCTTGCATCACCAGCAATCAATCACCCCAACACGCGCCACCAGCCAAGCAACCGCTCGCTGGTGTGTCGCTGTCGGGCCGTGTTCCGTGATTGATTCGCCCGTATCCGTTCATCTTAGAAACACAACTCAATTCTGAGAAACTGTTCGGGTTTCTCCTGCCACAGCTGCAACATTTGTTGCAGCGTTTCCCACCTCGTTGCGTGTGAGTCAGTTTCATACTTTGGCTCATCCTCTGGCAACCCTTCAAGCAATGCCTTACGAACCAGCATGGCTCGTATTTTCTGAGTCCTCACAGCGCCCGCTCGCTCGCACGTCAGGCACAACAAGTACTCTTCACGCCCTACCGGACGACCAGCGTCGGACTGCAAATGACCCAATGCAAACCGCTCGCTAATCTCGTTGAGAACAGGATTGAGGTAGTACCACAAATCGTCTTGGGGAACCGGGATAAATGGGTCAGAACCCGTGGTCTGCTTTGCTAGAGCGACAATCCTGGACGATGCAGCGCGATTCAGGAAAATATCCTCAACGTCCATCTCAAGAATCGT
>PKCN01000042.1 GCA_002862205.1 Planctomycetaceae bacterium
CGTAGTAAAATCATTGGACATGCTAGGTTTTATAGATCCGGGCAAGCTCCGAAACATTCCATTGATCGCTTGTTCAATTACCCATGGATCATTTGCCACCAATTCGAACACTTCGAGTTCACGCGGATCCCCTTCCAGTTGACTGATTGCCGACTGGAACTGCTCGTGCTGTGATTCAGTCGCGAAGATCACTAAGGAGTTATTGGATTGATTGTGATGGATATCAGGACGCGGTAATTGCTCCCACGCGATGGAACGGATTGTGGACTGTGCCACGTTGGCGTCGATGTTTTCAAGCAGATAAATCTTCTGTTGTCGTTGAGTCGGTGCAACCGGCTTCTGGTCAAGCTCGAGGAACATTTCTTCAAACACGAGGTGATCGCGAGGCGTTGCAATCACATACAAGCTTTTCGTAGCATCCTGGAACGTAATCGAGTACGCTTTACTGCGCTCGAAAGCCCGCGAAACAGAATCGTAGATACGTTGTGCGTCAGCGTTCTTCACCTGGTAAACCCGCACTTTCAACTCCGAGCCAGACGCAACGTCCAGTTTTTCCACAACCGCGGCGATCCGCCCGTGGTCAACTTCATTCGCTGTCACAAGAAGTGCATTTGAGTCCGGGTCAGCCGCGATGGTTGCCTCTGGAGCGAGATCGCCCAATGATTTTGCGACCACCTCGGAGTTTGCAAGTTTCAACGAATAAACAGTCGTTTTCTCGGTCGGCAAATCGGGTAACGCTTGAATGATCGCATCGATTGACTGCTGCACTTCATCGTGAGTCTCTCGATCAGCACGCACAATCAAGCTATTCGTGGGCTCATTGGGCTGAATGCTTGCCGTAGCCAGGATCGTTTTGTCCAACGATGCCATCAAAACTTGCGTGGTGATTTTCTCTCGGTCAAGCACATATACTTTCAGGTAGCCACCATTTGTTTGCCCATTCATTTTGGCGGCGGCGTCTTTTAGCATCAGATGGTCTTCTGCTGATGCGGTCACAAAGACCACGTTCGAGTCGGGGTCATACCCGACACTTGCTTTGGGTGCCATCATCATGAAAGCTTTGTAGAGATACTTGGCATTTCCGCGTTCAAAGCGATAAATTTCCGTCTTGCGCGTCGCTGATGGATTCCCCAAATCGAGTTGCTTCACGATCTCTGCGATTCGCTCGTGAGCTCTTGGCGTTGCCGTTGCTGCAAACACCGTTGCCTTCTTATCTGCGGCAAACACAGCGTCGGGCATTAATGATTCAAGCACTTCAATCGCTGGCAAGGCTGTCGCATTCTCAAATTGATAGACTCTCGTGATCACTTTACTGGCATCCTTCATGCCGTTCATGACCGCATCGATGACACCCTGCAACTGTTCGTGATCTTCGAGAGAACCTCGGACAATCAGGCTATTGGTTGGAACAATGGTCTGTATGTTGAGCTGGCTCTTCAACGTCTCATCGATCGATTCCAGTAATATTTCTGCAGCCAGCATGTCACGGTCAAGTGAATAAACTTTGATGGCACTGCCTTCCACTTGGCCATTTATTTCATCAGCAGCAGCTTGCAGTATTTCGTGATCCGTCTTCGATGCGGTCGCGAACACGACATTCGACACTGGGTCGTAGCCGATACGTGCTTCCGGAGCCATCATCTCAAATGCCTGATAAAGATATTCCGCATCTCCTTGTGTAAAACGATAGATCCTGGTGGTCTCACCGGCAGCCGGATCACCTCCATCGATCTGTTTGACGACATCGGCGATTCGGGAGTGATCTGCGGTTGTGGCCGTTACAGCGAGAACCCGCGCCTGCTCGTCAGTGGCGAAGGTAGCACTGGGGATTAGCTTTTCCAGCACACTTATCGCTGCACTTGAGGTTGTATTGAGGAAACGATACACCTCCGTTGTGACCGGGTCTGCGTTTGGAAGACCATCAAGGATCGCATCTATGGTTAACTGCAGCTTGGTATGACTATCAATCGTTCCTCGTACAATCAAACTATTTAGTTCTTCGTTCGCCTGGATCGAAAGCTCGTCGGTCAAAGAGGTATCGAGCGATGACAAAAGCATCTGAACGTCTATTTTTTCACGATCCATCGGGTATACCTTTACCACGACATCCGCAACCTGACCATCAAGTTGATCAGCGGCATCTTTTAAGATCGCATGATCGGTTGGTGTAGCCGTTGCAAATACCACATTGGATCCTGAATCGAATCCAATTCTCGCAGTGGGTGCCAGCATACCGAAGGCCTGCGAAACCGATTCTGCGTTTGCGCGATTAAACCGGTACACCTTCGTCAACTGGTTCGCAAGCGGCTCAGTTGATTCGATTTGCTCTACCACGACAGCAATGCGTTTGTGGTCAGCTGGCGTAGCAGTCACCAACAAAACCTTTGATGAAGCATCAGCTGCAATCGCGGCCGCGGGCAGGAGCGTTTGCAATACACCTAAAGCTGCAACAGGATCACCTTGTTCAAAACGGTACACCTTTGTCGTGGCTTCCTGAGCCTGCGGCAATTCCTCCAAGATGGCTTGAATGTAGGACCTGAGTCTTTCGTGTCCAGCTTCGTTACCCCGTGCAATTAAAGAGTTGGATTCTGGATTGGATTGGATTGAAATGCCCGCTTTTGTATCTGCATCCATGGACTCAACGAGAACCGCAATACTCAAACGCTGCGCATCAACAGGGTACACCCGAACTATTTCCCTAGCCGGAACTGCAACTTGCGACTCAAACTGCTTGATAAACTCTGACACTCGCTTTTGATCATCGTCGACTGCCCAAACTGAAAGCGAATCAGTTGAATCACTGTCAACAACAATCGCGTCCGGGATGACTGTCGCGAGGTAAGCCGTCAATCTACTTTTCAGATCTTCTCGTACCGAATGCAGCTTCAGTATGTTCACGTCCGTCGGGCGATATGCTTTCAACAGATCATCAACAATAGTTTTGATAATCAGATGCTCTTCCGTTGTGGCAATAATGTAAATGCGATCTTTCAGGGATTCCAGAACCACGGCGTCAGGAACGCGTTGAGAGAGCATTGTTTGGATCACCGTCCCACTCACATTTCCTGTTGAATAGACCTCAACAGATCGATCAGCCTGGTCAGCCTTCAATTCAGCATCCAAAGTACTGAGCAGCACCTTGATTTTTTCATGCTCCTTTTCAACGCCCCAAACCAACAATTGATGTGGTGTTGAGGAATCCATCATCTGGACATTGGGAACCAGGGTGGGCAGCAAAGTTTTGGCAACATTCAGAACATCAGGACGATTCTTGAATAGCTTGATCTTCTTGTCATCACCACTGGGGAGAGACTTGTCCAGCGTATCAAGACTTTCCAGAATAGCCTTGTGTTCGCTTTGGTTTGCCCATGCAATCAGACTGCCGTTGTTGACTGACAGTTGTGCGTCGGAAACAACTGGTTCCAGAATCGCAATGATGGAATCACTGTACGCAGAATCGATCGGATAAGTTGTTAAAGATCGGGAATGCTGTGCGGCGGGCTCAGTAAACTGGCTGATCGCTTGCTTTATCATTATGTGCGAGGGAGTATCTGCCCAGACAAGCACCCGCCCTGCTTCAGGGTTGACCGACACCACGGCAGTGGGCACCAGTTGCAGGAGAACGCTTTGCACTTGCTCTGGATCAGCATCACCAACACTATAAGCCTCAACCCGCGTCTGTTTTGCATTGTTTTGGCCATCAACCCGACTAATCGCATTCGCCAGTTTTTGGTGCTGAAACGGCGTCCCAGAAGCAAGGAGTTGCCGACTCGTTTCGTCAACACTCAGTTCCATCTCGGGAAACAATGGTTTGAGCACCGCAACGACAGTAGCCGGATCCAACGATCGAAACGGATAGGATTCAATGGTCGTGCCATCACGGTTCTCCTGCTCGGCATCCAGCTGTGTGATCAAGGCTTTTAGGCTGGGATGTTCACTCAAGGGGGCGCTCACCAGAACCCGATTCGATCGCGTGTCAGCCACCAGGTTCATGTCCGGTCGCATCTGTCCAAGCAAGACAACAACCGCCTCTGCATCGCCTTTTTTCAATGGATATGCAATTAACACATTAGCAACGCCTGATGCCTGTTTGCCAAGTTTGGTGATCACAGACTCCGCTACTTCATGACCAGTTTGACTGGCAACGATGACTAAACGCCGATTCGAAGAATCAACCGACACCGTTGCATCGGGAGCAAGCGATTGGATAATTGCAGACGCACTTGCAGTTTCGGATGCCGGTATTGGGTATGTTTCGATGTATCGCTCCTCCTTAAGCGGCATCACGGAGATCAGCTTCTGAATCTCGGATTGAACCCGCAGGGCAGTCTCTGGCTGCGCCCAGTAGAAGAGTGTATTTGTTTGTCCATTCAGGACAAACTCTATGTTGGGGTACTTTTTTTCCAGGCTTTCGAGCAGGGACTGGGGGTCGGAAATCTTCAGCTCCAGTCGCTGTGGATCGACAACTGGCACTTCAGCTGAAGATTCGAGTTGATTAAGCAACTGCTCAAAAACGAGCTGCTGCTCCACAGTCCCCCATGCAGCTACCTCGTTCGGAGTCACATCAGGCAACAACTTCATTGATGAAATCGAACTCGGCAGAGATTCACTAAGCTTCGCCAATCGTCGCTTCTGCTCCTCCGTCGCCGGATAAATCCTTAGTGTCGGGTCTTCCTGACTCTTAATGCTTTTTATCTGCTCTAGCAGCTTAGTAACTGCTTCGTGGTCCTTTTTTGTCGCGACAACACTGACTCTTTTCTGGTCATCCAGCACCGTAATCGTTGCGTCAGGAACCAGGTTTGTAATCATCGAAAGCATATTGCTGTCCAATGGCCGGCCGACTTCATGAAACACCAACGAAGACTCCTGCTTTGCCGGCATCGCAACGGTCAATCGTGAAATATCAGCCTTGATTTGTTCTTCCTGCTCTTGCCGTGGCCAATAAAACAGGGTGTCTGTCTCATCGTTCAATATGAATTCGACATCCGGATGTATTTTGCGTAGCGAGTCGAGCAACAGCGCAGTGTCCGCGATTTTCAGAACGACACTGCTAGGTTCGATAGACACATCCTTCGACTTCGTTTTGAGCTGATCAAGCAATTGCTCAAAGAGTATGTGCTGGTCAGATGAGCCCCAAGCTGCCAACTCATTCGCATTCACCTCAGGAATGAGCTTCATTTCCGAAAGAGACTCAGGCAAAGAATCCACCAAGCTCTCAAGACGCGCGGTTTGCTCTTCTGTCACCGGATATATTTTTAATGTTCTGGCAGGCGGTCGGCTTCTCGCTTTGATTTTCACGAGGGCATCAGCAAGAAGTTGCTGTTCTTCGTCCGTGGCCAAAACACTGAGTGTTTTTTCATCTGCAAGTTGATTGATCGTTGCATCCGGAGCGAGGGCTGTAACTGCCGACAACATGCTGTCACTTAACGGAGCCTCAAGCTCGTGAAACACGAGTGAACGTCGGTAAACACCTGATGCAGCGAATTGTTCGATCGTGCTTTTGATGAGGGCCTGATCGGCGTCTGCGGCCCGCACTGCAATCCGCCCAGGCTGCTCTACGATCAAAGCGGCCGGTAACATGCTTCGTAACAACGTTGCAATCGCATCCGTAGATGATTCTTCAACCTCGTGTATTGAAATTTCATACGCAGCAGACTCATCATCTGTAGTGATATCCAGTGTGTCCAAAGACTCTTCGACTTCTGACTGGCCTCGTGGATTGGCAACGATCAATAGTCGGGCGTTATCCTTATCCGCAGCGATCTGCACCTTGGGATGAGCTAATGTTAACTGCGTGACTAGCTCTTCCAAACGTGATTCAGGAACACGATAAGTGCGCAATCGCGGCCGATTGTCTCCCGCGGTCGTTGCAATCATCATTTCAACGCTGGCTTTCACCCCGGCCTGAGTCTCCGGAACGGCCTGTACGTGGATCAGGTCAGCCTTGGCATCAAACTGTATCTTTGCGTCCGAGAACAAAGCTTGTAGCATTTCTTCTGAGGTTTGTTTATCCAGCCCGTTCGCTGGATAGGTTGCAAACACAGGGGAAATGCGTGGTTTGGGCGTGGGCTTGGTTGGTGGAGAGATAGAAGCAATGAGCAAACTGATAGCCTGCTGCTTTCCAGACGTTGCAGTGACGAGCAACTTGTCGGCCGCCGCCATCGGAATGGCTCTTCCGTGTTCGCCAAGCATAGGTGTAACGGCCTCAACAACACTTGCAGCAGATCGCCCGCCCAGCGGAAACGCGACCGTTACAATTTCGAAACGTCCACGTTCAACGAGTTCATCAACCGCAATCCTTGGCACCAGGTCGTAGGGAACACCGTCACTGGTATCCGCCAAAATCAGCATCTTCTCACGGCGAATCAGCGTATAGTTTTTACCCAGTAATACACTGTTCAGTAGATCGATTGCCTGAGCAGGCGTGAACTCTTTTGTATCACTGTAACTGAACACGCCTGTCGGTTCTGAATCGATTACCAAAGAAAGTCCGGCCTGTTTAGCAAACCAGTTCAACACCGAACTCCATTTCGCGCCTTGGAAGTTGAACTGCAACTTCCCGCTTTCCAGCATGGCTTTAAAAGCAAGCTTTTGTTCGTCGGTCAAGACGGCGGCAATCGATTCATCACTCTTGGCAACGACTTCACCCCGCCCCTCTGGTGCAGTTGCAACAAGATCTTGAAAACGCTTATCGATTAGCGTTGCTATCTCAGCACGTTGCTTATCTGTCAAACCCAATTGATTGGAAAAACTAGGCTGGCCGACCAAGGTATAGTCAACCTGCTGAGCTTCGACGGATCCAGCGGCGAACATGCCACAAAGGTAGCTCAACAGTAGAAAATATAGAGAACGCAACACAATACGCATGGCAGACGACCAAGGGAGTTGAGAATACTCGGGAGGGATTTCCAGCATAATTTGGAAAGCACGCGAAGTCGACTACATTCTGCTTTTGGCAGTGAATCGCGTCTCATTTCAATTAAATGATGCTTCGCTCGCTGTCCGTACGAGACCCAGCAGCCTTGCAATTCCAGTCATTGCAACCATGGATTTCGCCAATTGAAACAAGTCGGGCGAACGGTGCTGGTTCTTTGACGTGGTTTCAGCGGTGCAGTTGTGAAACACGAGAATACACGCACAAATCCGTTTTAAACGGAGTGATCCACAAAACCTCCATGTTAAGCAGTCGAAACCTTTTGCGTTAGAGACTCACAAGACGATCACAGGAAGCTATAATTTGCTAAGTATGAAATCAAACCTCCCTTTGATCTTTCATTTTCAAGGCGCGTGATCGGTGAAGTTATTCTTGTTACTTGCGTTTGTTTTGTTGCCGGGCGTCACCACCGCAAACGCACAACTTTTCGGCCAGCGTAATCTTAGGCAACCGCTTACCGGCCAGACTCGTGCGGGTGTTGCACCTGAGCTGAACGCCGCTGCAGGTGAAGTAACTGGGAATGAACGTTTCGTGCGTGGAAATCGTGACAGGTCCAGCTTTGTCGGGGCTGACCAGACAGAATCGCGGGCCTTCGTTGGCAACCAACAAGCATCCGTGGGCGGCACCATCATTTCTTCAACAGCTGGGATTGAACCAGCTCCCGACCGATCTGCGGAGATCAATCAAGCGATAGAAGTCCCACCGGTAAAAAGCATGTACCTACCGAAAATCGTACTTGGCACTGAATTCATTGATCAAAATCGACTGAACAATCACACTCGAGCCATCAATGCAGTTCGAAAATCGGTCAATTTGGTATCGAGGCACCCGATCGAGGTGTCATTGGTAAATGAGACGGCCATTCTCCGCGGTGTGGTAATTTCCTCAAAGGAGAAACACCTGGCTGAAACCTTGGCTCTCTTCGTGCCGGGAATCTCGAAGGTGGAAAACCATTTACAGGTTTATCCTTCGCTTCCTCAACCGGCGACACTGCCCCCTCCATTGCAGTCACATCCGATCCTGCAAAGTCTTGAGAAATAATGACTTCGGTCTCGCTGGCGTTTTCTTCGGTCTTCCCAAACAAATGTCGTTCAAAGTTGCTTGGAAACGTTAGTGTGTATGGTTTCGAAAGTGGTGCCTCGAGTATCGAGGCAGCCGGTTCGGAAACCGCAAAGTCAACCTGCTCAACGAGAGATGTGTTCGAATCAGTTTCTTGATCTTTTCTCGCTGTAACTCCGGGCAACAACTTGTTGGCCGCTTCCGAAACCACGGTGCCCCCGTTTCGTCCGTCAAACCGGGTTATCAAACTGAAGGTGCGGCTTGGCCCCCCTGCTTTGTCCCATGGGACCCAAACACTATATGAGTGACCAAGTTCACTCATGCTGTGATGTCCACCCAATTGTTCTGCTGTGATCACGAACTTCCGCAGGGGTTTAGTGGCATCCACGTCATAATCATCTCCTTCGAACACGTACACCGTGATGCTGCCATCGACTTCAATGGGGTCACCACCTTCGCGTTCATAGAAATAGACTCGGGCACCAAAACCGCGGACACCTGGCTGATTAGGTTGATGCAACATCGTATCAGTCCATATGGGCAGCATAAGCGTCGGCACCTTGACCTTGGATTTCCCTGGCCAATCCAAGCTGGACCACTTTGGGTCTAACGCTGTGCAACCCGCTGCACATAGTGTCAAAGCAACGAGCAAGAACACCGGCCTAACGGGATTCTTGAGTAACATTTCAGAGCCATCTCGAAGCATTAAGGCATTCTCATTTCAGCAGGATCATTAACATCGAATACTTTACGTAAATCGGACATCGGTTCCACAACGACGGGAGCTAGGTCGCCAGATGGATTTGTGTCCGGATAGATAACGGGCGTTTCATCTGTTTCACCCAAAGGATGGTATGTATCCAGAGGTCCGGATAAAACATTTACATCACCGTGGATGCGATAAACATCGGCTTCACACCAGTTCATTCTTGCGAGTTCGGCCTGCTTCAGTCGCTCACTGTCATCGATGGAATTTATAACGTGGGGAGTTAGGATGATGAGCAACTCCGTTCTAGCCCACTCGTCTGCGTCATACTTGAAGAGGCTACGCAAAATGGGGATATGCTGTAAGCCTGGTACCTTTCGATGCGTTACATCGCGTTCTTCTGTAATCAGCCCACCTAGAATGATGGTTTCTCCATTCGCTGCGCTCACGGTGGCTTGTACTGTATTCGTATCGACACGCGGAGAGCGAATCACGGTTCCGTCAACCGAAACAGCAACTGGGATTCCGTCTTGCTCTTTACCAACCTTCGACTTTTCCGCGTCAATTTCCATGACGACCATATTGTCAGGACTGACCCTTGGTGTGACACCAAGGATCAAACCAACGTTCTCCAACGAAATCGAATTGGATTGTCCGTTCTGGTTGACGGTTGAACCGATGATTCGTGGTACACGCTGGCCGACCTGAATAAAAGCGGGTTGATTGTCAAGCGTGCGGATCTGCGGACGACTCAGCACTCGTACATGGCGAGTTTCATTGAGAGCCCTGAGCAGGACACTCACATTCTGACTGTTTGCAGACAAGACAAGTCCACCAAACCCTTTCCTTTGACTTTGACGTCCAACACCGAAATTGGAGATACCTTGACCACCCACTGCATCAGCGGAGGAAACGGCTTTCGCACTTCCGCTGTTGCCCAATGGATCAAGGTTATTGAACAGGAAACCAGGAATATTGCTGGCGGCTTGTACGATCTCGTCGGTAATTGTTGTGACCCCACCAGGCGTTGAGTTTTGAGTCGAGTTGGTCGTGGTGAGCAAGTCTCCCAACAAACTTCGGTCGAACAAAACACTGCTTTGAACCCCAAGTTCCATACCAAACTCAGTGGTCTTACCTAACGCAACCTCAGCAATCAAAACCTGGATCAATACTTGGGGCGATTGCTCGTCAAGTTTGTCAATCAGGGACTTGATTTCATCGAAGTATCTCACTGATGCCGCCAAAATCAGTTTGTTGGCAACCGGCTCAGGAACGACAATCACTTCGCGTTCAACTTCCTGAAATGGATTCCCTTCTCCAGGTGCAGCTTGTTCAATTTGCCGCCGATTGAGCAGATACTGATTGATTGCAACAGCCACATCAACTGCAGGGGCATTTTTAAGCTGTATCACCGTGCTTTTTCTTGGCTGATCAGTAGTTTGGTCAAGCCGCAATACAAGGGCTTCTACGATCAATAAGTCGCCTTCGCTGCCAGTAGCAATGATGCTGTTGCTTCGCAGGTCAACGGAAAAACGCAAAGGCGCAAGCGAGGTTTCCCCCGGAGCTACTGAAGGAGAGTTGACTGGTGTGTTACCCCCTTTGGAAGGCAACAACGAACGCAGAGTCTCTACCATGCTGGCAGCATCTCCGTTTGTGATCTGAAAAATTTTGAGCTGTACCTGCCCAGCAGGTGTGTCCAGTTGACGCACCAAAGCACCGAGCAAGTTCATACTTTCAATCGGCGCAGAGATGATAAGGCTGTTGTTTCGAACGTTTGGTGTAATCTGAACTTGATCCAATGCTCCGGACTTCAGCAATTCACTCCCGTTTTCGCCCATCACTTCGAGGGCCAGAACGCTTCCTTGGTCTGTCTCACCCAAGGCATCTTGAAGAGTCTCAGCAAGATCAGACGCGAGGGAGTTCTGAAGTACAAAGATTTTTGTATGACGAATCGAGTTTCCTCCAGGTTGGTCCAAGTCTTGAATGAGTTTGTTGACTTCAAGCAAATCCCGGGGCGCCGCAAATACAATGACGGAGTTTGTCCGTACGTCAGCGGCGATCGTAACTTTCGGTCCCAAGCCTTCACGACCAGCTAAAAACGTTTCAACAGCAGTAGATACAGCCTCAGCGCGTGCATGCTTGATTCGAAAAACAGTTGATTGTGTGTTAGGTATCACCGGGGTGTCCAGTTTTCTGGCCAATTTGGTAATAGCTGCGACGGCATCCCCCCATCCGATCAACAACAGCGAGTTGGGCTTGATGAGCGGGGTAACAGTTACGCGGCCCTGTCGGCCACCAACCAAATCGTCACCAACTGTTTCGATCACTTCTGCAACGGCTTGACTTCCGGCATTGTTCAAGTGAAGGACACGAACTTCCGGTTGAGTTTCTTCGCTAATACGTTCAAGCTGCTGGATAATCTCAGCCAACTGATCCAAGTCGGGTTGCCGTCCTCGCAACAGGATGACATCCAAATCAGGCATTGACTCGATCTCAACGCCTTCAAATTGCTGAAGCTGTTGCTGGCCGCCCGGCATCGCGGACTCGCCTGGAACTTGAAACACGGTTTGCCTAACCATGCTTCCGGGAGGCATCACAAAGCGACTTTCATCAGCGGGCCTTGCAGAGGGTGTCGGCGTCTGCGGGTCTCGGTTGATTGTTCGTACTGCTTCACGAAGAGAAGCGTGGTTACTGTGGTTCAGTTGAAACACCTGAACACGGTAACCCTCTTGAGGATCCTTGGACAGCGTTTCGAGAAGTGACTTCAGCTGACCAGCAACTTTAGCTGGGCCGTTAATCACGATGCGGTTTTTACTGCGATCAATGACTAATGTTACTTTGCGACCTGTACCGCGAACCGCAAGTTCAAATAAAATTCCCGGGGTAATCGCATTCAGGCGCGAAGCAAAAACAACCTTCATTTGCTGAAACAACTGGTCGACTCTTGGCGCAAACACTGATTCGGTAATGTATAAATCTGAAGGCTCTGCTGCACCCGACGGAATTGGCTTGGGGAGATTTTCCCTTAATTGCTTGTCTGTTCTCTGCAGCACCCCGCGAGCGATTTGCTGCACAACCTCGGGACCGCGCAATAGCAACTGATTTTGTTCAGCATCAACGACAAGGTGCACATCCTTGCGGATCGGTAACAACGGACGAAGCAACTTTCCAAGCTCAACCGCTGACTGAGGGTGACATGAGTACGCAGTGTACTGCGATTGCCCAGCTGCATGTGTCACACCAGCTATCACGAGACATACAGCTATGCAGCAACGATGATACATGTCTACAAAATTTAATTAGGCGGGACTTTTGGGTGGCTTGTTCCCAGTTACAAAATCCCATTATTTCTCGTCAAGGCCAAACATCCTCCCGTTTCAACCACCTCGCACTTGCTATCATTTAGCAGCAAGTGGGCTTTTGAGTCGCACCCTCGTTGCAGCGAGCCACGAGTGTTTCTCCCGTATTGCTGGCAATAGAGCCATGCCGATAGAACGCGTTGCGCACCACAAATCGTTCTTTGTAGCGTTCGTTAGATTAGTCGTATCCCCACTGACTCCCCCCCGGTCTTCTCACCAGGTTGAGTGAGAGAACTGGGGTTGGTAATGCGACTGTGTTCTGGAGGCTGAGGCGCAGCCAAAGCCGGAAGAACACAGTCCTCCGCATATGCGGCAGAGGTTTGATAATCCAATGAACTGTGGATGCAGTGATGGTTGTAGTCGAGTCGGCAGCGATCAATCACCCAGCAAGCTTCCTCAAAGCTCAATAAGATTTCACGGTTTAGCAACTCATCGCGAAGCGTTCCATTGAAAGATTCGACATAGCCACTCTCCCAAGGGCTACCCTTGGCGATGAACAGTGTTTTGACATCAGTTTCTTTTGGCCAACGGCAAATTACCTTGGATACGAACTCAGGGCCGTTTTCACTGCGAATGTGTTCGGGGGTACCGCGTACGGCGAACAGGTACTGCAAAACACCGATCACGCCTTGCCGGTAAACGATCGCCCAACTTCTATCGCCAAGCATTCTCGCGTGTATTCGTCGATCACCACCAGCAAACGAAGTTGGCAACCATCCTCCGTTCGATCCGTCACAAAGTCGTAAGACCACACATGTTTACTGTAGCGGGCACGGTGACGCACGCAACCGTTCTCACTTCCGCTAGGAAAGCGTCGCTTGCTTATTTGTAAGCGACAGAGAACTTAGTGAAGAATTTGCTTGCCGCGAATCACTTCGCACAGCTCTCGAACATTGCTGTACCCGATCACCTTTGCAATGCGTCCTGCAACGCCTAGCGTAAGTGTCTTGCCGCAAGGCACAGTGACAGAAGGTTTTTGCCGCCCTTCGTGTTGGTAGACGACATGAGAGCCTTTGCCTCTTGATGTCTCCGTATATCCGATTCGAGCAAGGTGCGTTTTAAGCTTGCGACTCTCAACAACCGGTCCGGGAGAAGCAAGGCAAGGAAAACGAGTGGATGAGTTTCTTGTTACTAGGTAAACCATCTTTTTACCATCGAGAATGGGCTTCATTAGATCCAATTCAGGATTCCAATGATCGGCAGCGATTGTCGGGTTTACGCTCGCTGTGCGGATCTGAGATTGAAGCGTGCGGACTCCAGACCTGAAATCATCTCGCTTTTGATAGTGAGTGCACATGCGATAACCTGGAGGTTGGTATGCGTAACTGTCACGCAAGAGCGCTTTCACAAAAGCGCGATCTGAACTGGATAAACATGGCGGTAAGCGAGCAGACTGTACTGCCAGTAATGCTGAAGCATTGGCCAATGCTTCCTCCAAGCAATCGTTCGTGTTGAACGTGGGTCGATACGCCGACTGTTTGGAATCGATGTAGCACCCATTCAAGACAAGCGCATGTGATCGAAAACCGAATGACTCGACTTTGTGATGGAAGAGTTCATGGTTAAAAAATTATCGGTAGGCAATCTGCATGCCTGCTTGCAGGGCATCACTGGCGGATAAAAGTTGATTTTGGCTGAGCAAAGCAGATCCAAGCACTTGGCCTCGTGCTAGTAGCCCATCCTCTGTGATGTATATCCCTGCACTCATTCCATAGAAGTGCACGGGACAGTACCAAGCAGGTGGCCGTCGCATCAGTTGCTCCAAAGCTACTCTGCGAGGGAGTTCACGAGATAAGTCTTCTATTTCGTCCTCGAGTCCTGAGACGCCATCTCTCATCAATACGTCATGATCCAAATGTGAGACATATGCATCATTCGCGGAGAGTGGTTCAACTTCGGGCAGAAGTGCGGACTCGTCTTCTCCCAAAGCACGTGCTTCATGTAGGAAGTTGCAAATTTCTTCCAGTTGTTTATCGTGCTATCGCTGGCGCATCGTAGGTTACCTTTCTATGGCGTTTTTAAAAGTGTCTGCTATGGGTCGTGGGCAACTTCCGGAGTTGTCCGACGACAAAAATTTGCGATATCACTTTCGCGAAGCGATCGTTGCATATGCTTCGCAACCGAAAGTTTATTGTTCATGTAAGGTGTTTCTGACTCCTGATTTGATTAAAACTCGTGCATTTTAATGCAGCGATTTTCTTGGAGAATGTGAAGACCGAATTCAATGATAGAAAACATGGATTCTTATTAAAGCAGCCCTATACTTACCTGAAGCGGGGGTGAAATTGCAGTTGCGGATCCTTAGAAATCTGTACCATACCAGTGCAATGAGATTCGGCTACGCAAGTTGCTGTACGCTGCAACCGCTCGACCTTGCAGCCAGTACCGGAGCTTCAGCTCGCCTTTGAGTGCCTCGTATTTGTTTAAGTGTTCCACGTCGTTTCCAGCATCAGCGAACGCTTCGACTAAATCACCTCGGAATGCGGTGCCAAATGCCGCTGCTGGCTGTTTAGGCCGCGATGCCCCATCCATTTTCGCACACGCGGGGGCGTACACCCGCGTACGTGCACGCGCGCGACGCGCATGCGTGTTACGTGCGCGTTGGCAGAAATATCAAATTTTTCTATTGGGGAGTTGACGACTCTTTTTGGCAGAAGGTTTTTCCGGGCCTGAGAGCAAATTGCTCCCTGCAGTAACATGAACCAAAAACGAGGAACCGGAGTCACCGTGAAATTTGCTAGTCTATCGATGTCGAAAAGCATCATGTTTTGCAGAAAGCCGAATTGAGCAGTCACTGACATGATGTCATCAAACAACCTGCATCCGGTGATTTTTATGTTTAAAATTTTTTGGCGAGCTACCGCCGAAACCACTTAAAGAGCATCGCATGAGGAGCAGGGGGGGCGGGTCAAATTTCTAAGGCTCACCGTAGTCACTACACCGATAGATCGCAGATCGTGAAGTGGTACTGACTTTTAGCTGACAGGCTGTCAGCTGAGCATTCTCTTCACCAATTCCATCAGGTTCTGTCGCTGCTCAGGGTTTAGTCGCGCCCATGCATCCAACATCTCTGATGCACCATGATCGCCCCTGACTGCCGCGGATGTGCCCACCAGTGTGCCCACATCGGGATTATCAAGTGAAGCTCGAGCACGCATTGTCCCTGATTCGCGGGGTGAAACGTCGCATTGTCGAGAATCCCTCCGGGTGTACTGATGGCTTACTCCAAAAGCCATCCACAGTGATCAAAGTCCCTGTTTTATGGGGCTTTTCTTTTGCGCTGATCTCTAGCGACGGATTCTGCCCCCTCGCTGATGTGCCCACAGAATGTGATTCTGATGCAGCTATCTCTCGCAGGGCTTCCGC
>PKCN01000111.1 GCA_002862205.1 Planctomycetaceae bacterium
CAAAATGTTCCGCGGTAGTCGTTCCACCAGTGAACACGCTGTTCATGCCTCGTTTTACCGCTGGCAAAAAACGGAGAGGGAACCCGTTCTTCCGGACCTGATGTCAGCCGTCTGACAGGATTCTCGTTTTGGTGCTTCAGCGAAGTGTCAATCTGGTCAAGATTAGAGTGTTCGGTGCGTTTCGTGATCAGATCAGCATGATGATCAACCAGGCTGATGGCGTCTTCGGTGCCTTCAAGCAACTGAATCATTTCTGAGTACCAACAAGCGTGTATCACACGCAGATCTTCTCGTTCCAGAGCGATCGGCAGCGACCGGAAAAACTTGAGCACTCGATCACGACCTGCATCGTCAGCAAGTACCTGGGGAACAACGTAGCCGTTATCTGAAAATTCCTCCCCGTAGAACCATCCATTGTCGTATTTGCGCTGGTTCAAAAGAAGATTCAATTCGTGGTTTCCCAAGACACATTGTGCCCGTTCTGCTTCAGTCAGTCTTTGCACCAGATTGACCACGGCCAGGCTATCAGGTCCACGGTCTGTCAGGTCACCGACAAAGACAAGCTTCCGATCCTCTGGATGACGTCCCTGCGGATCGTACCCAAGTTGACACATCAGTGAGATCAATGGATCAATTTCACCATGCACGTCACCCACGATGTCGAGTGGACCTGGTGAGAGAGTTGCGAGCAGGCTTGGTTTCATTTTCTCATTGTCCCCACTACGAACGGCAGGTGTGTGATTTGACGACTTTATTCCCAACATAGTGCAACATTGCGATCCGCACATCCATGTTGAAATCATCAGCAGGACAATCTCAGCATGCTGTTGTTGAAAAAGCAGGCTTACAATCGCCTTGGTTCACAACAGGCAGGATCTATCGTGGCGTGATGGTATGAACTTAATTGTGTGATGCTGGCTTAATTCGATGATGGCGATCCGATACGAATCGGCAAATCATCCCCAGGTTTGGCAACGGACATGGTGCGGCCAGCGTCATCTTTGCGATTTGGCCCAGCACTGTAGAGCAGGTAACCGTCGTCAGTACTTCGATACAAGACGGGTTTACCAGTGAACAGATCACCGGGAACTCGCTTCAGGTAGGCAGGTTTCAGCTCACTTAATTGCTCAGGATAATCTCCCTCCGAAGCATGATATTCCGCTAAAGCAAGAGCGGCATCGACTAACACCATCTGTTGTCGAATCCGATCTTCAGCAAGGCGGGCCGATGATGTTTTTGGCAACATCAACGAGATTGAAATCTCCCCAAGCGTGCGAGAGATGGCTCCACCATCAACAACAGACAAATCTTTGCCAAGATTCTGTGCGTCCTGTTCAATCTGTGCAACATTCTCTGCACTCATGATCCGCTGACTGATGGTTTGAAGATCCAGTTCGATCTTGGCGATCGCGGTGGAACGATCACTGTACAGCGGCAGGTTCATTGCGGTAACAAGACGGTCGTACCAATTGTTCGCTACGCGTAATGCGCCAGTCCATTCGATCGATTGCAGCGGAAGGGCTTGGACCACCCGAGCTACGGCTCCAAGATCCGGATCGACGCCCAGCAACTCGACGGCTTGTTCTTCCTGGATTGCCATGGTTTGAATTGCATCCAGGATAGTACAGCGTTCCATCAGGTTGACTTTGTCACTGATCTTTGCGATCGGTGGTAGTTGAGCCATCTCTGTTCGCCAAATTTGTAACTCAGCGATCGAGGGTTGCCCATGATTCAAGAATACGGTGGTTGCCTCGTTGGCGGTTTGCTCGATCGCTATCCCGACCAACGCCTCGATGATGCTGGGGCCCTGTGAAACCAACCTTCCCAGTCGACGGCAAGTCATGAGATCTTTCCATGCCGCACCGTGGTTGCCACTCCCAAGAGACAGCATTGCTCGACAGCACAGCATTCTTGCGATCGCACGGTTGACCTGACAGAGGGGCAGGATGTCCGCCACGAGGGGAAGCGCGAAGCTTTGATCATCAAGTTCATCCTGTTCCAGAATGATCGGCATGAAATAGCGATCGCGCAGGCCCGCAAAGTGAATGAGGTCCAGCGGTACCTTGTTGCTCTCGATCCATGTTGCCAGTTCGGGAAACTGTTCCCGTTTCCACGGTCCCTCTTGCGAACTGGCGTATTGCTCCATCAATTTGTCCAGTAATTCCGCTTGCTGATTTCGATTCAGACCACTGACATCAACATCATCATTCGGAAAAGAAGGCTTGAGGTAATCGCCAAGCTCTGCTGGCGGTTGCATTCCGAGTTCCGTGAACATCCGGGGCGCAAACTCGTCATCGGGAATGTTGCGGCCAAGGGCACGCATGATCCAAACAACTGCATTGTCCTCGGGTTTGAGATCGGCTCGCATTTTTTTATTGATGGCATCGGCATAATCAATCGTTCCATCATCAGACACAGGACTCAGCACAAAAGTGGTGTCTGGTGCAATTTTGAATCGAGTAATTTTTCGGTCTTGGGCAGTCGCAGGTGCTTCTGGTTCCTCGCTGTGGCTAAATGAACTACCTGTAACGCTGACCGACGTCAGAATTGCCATAAGGATGTTTTTGTAATTCATTTTCATTTTCTGCCGGTTGGTATACCTGTCATTATCTCGTTTTGGACAAACTGGATCGACACTCGTTGTTGTCTTCCAAATCAAAACTGATCGGTGTGTGCCAGCTTGATGCGAACGGCACATTGCTGCGAATTCAACACTGGATGTTTCTACTAACCATTCGGGTTCAAAAAATAGTCGTTAAGTCTTCCATGTCTTCTGGAGTATGTTTTTTCCCTCAAGCTAATCCGGGAACATGCTTGAAAAGGAAAGAAAAACAGTTGCCGCTCATTTCAATGGGGACCAAATTCAAGGGTGGATGGTTTGGGTTGGAAACGATTCACTTGCTGCCAATAACAGTGTCGTCCGCAGGAATCTCCTTGAGAATGATGATTGCATCTTCACCTTTGAAGTGTTCTTTGACCGTCGCAAGGAGATTCTGATTCATGTCCTGCGCTTGATACTCAATCAATAGTTTGTGGCTTTCTGGATAACTGCTCATCTGCGACCGCATCCGCACCAGGGTTTTCCATTGGGAAATGTCACCATTGCTGCTCTTGTAGACGATCTTGTGATGAAAATAGGGAGTGACAAAGTCCGTCGCCACGTGCCCACCAAAGTGATTTGTGTCAAAGTCCAAGCCTTTGAGGACTTGTAATCTGTCTCTCCATTCAAGATTAAAGCTATTTGCTTTTTCGGTAAGCGTTGAGAATGAAGACCGTTGTACTTGGTCCTCGTAACGCTCACGCAAATGAACCGAAAGCCATGCCATCAGAACAGCGGCGAGGAAGATCATGATGAGCAATGATCTAAGTCGATATTTCAACATGCACTCGCTCGAGTGGAAGTTTGAAGGGCTCAGGCCCGGTTGTCAGGTGATTCGTTTCGTTGGATGCAATCTTGGTAGTCAGCGGCAAAAATTCTGGCGTAGGGAATGCCCCCGCCACCGTGGCCTGGATGATCGCGGTGGGTACGAAGTTGGTTCACACCTCGCCGACCCAGACCATTCAAAGTGCTTGAGAGTGCCGTCATTTCTGCGACGGGTAAACCTGTGTTGGGATCCAATCCATGAGAGCTTCAGGTCTGATGGGAACGGCCTAAGATGGAAAAACGGGTCGCCGGTCATTTTGTGTGGTATGACTTAGAAGCTCTCTTCGGTTGCTGAAGAATTTACTGCTTGTTGGCCCGGTCTGTATTGTTGGCGGGTGCATCGAAGTCCGATCCGGGGCCAAAGGCAATTTTACGAAAGCGATTTCCTTCTTTGCGAATGATGTCTCGCCAACCGTCGCTCCAGACCACTCGCGCTTCGCCGTTGAACATTTTCCATTGGCCAGTGGAATTGGGAACGTGGCTTTTGCGTGCGGAGTAATCAGCATTCAGGGTCATAACGAATTTTGGTTTTCCGCCGGATACGGGCCGACCAATCTCCCATGATCCCACAAATTCGTTCTTGTCTGCGGGAGTCTCTTTTCGCTTCTCGCCATCCTCGATGCGGTAGAGAAATCCGGCGGTGCGAACGATAAATGCGTTCCCGTCCACCGCAGGCGTGGCCATCAGTTGTTGTGGACTCAGTGAACTCTCTGCGAGGGTCTGGAATCTGCGTCCTGGTTGAATGATGGTGCAATGAGATGATTCGTTGAACAGGTAAATACGATCATCGGTGTAAATGGGAGTCGCAGAATATTTGCCTGGCAGTCGTTGCTTCCAGACTGTCTCACCCGTTTTCGCTTCCAGACATGTCATGATGCCTTCGTGGTTGACAACGTAAAGCAGATCTTTGATGAGCAGTGGGGTGCATCGGGATGGCATTCCACGAGTTACTTTCCAGATTACATTGGTATCGGTGACATCTCCTTGGCCGTTATCGCGAATCGCCCATAGTTCCGGGTAGTCGCGGTCCACGATTGTAAACACCAAACCATGACCTCCGATGGGCCGCGGAAAAACAGACCAACCTTTATGACGGACACGCCAGCGTTCTTTACCGTTGAGATCATAGGAATAGACACCTTGGGCGGCCGTGCTAACCATCTGCTTGCCCGTGCCAGTCTCAACAATACCCGGCATGCTGTAGGCTTTCCGCTGATTGACAGGCACGTCTGAATAGTCGAAGGATCGCTCCGTTTTCCAAACGGTTTTTCCATCGATCTTGGAAAGTGCGATGATGTATTGCACGTCCCGTCCATCAACATGGAAAACCAGATTTTCACCGACCAGCGTTGGTGAACTCGCTGGGCCTGCATTCGCTTCATGATCACATTTCAAATCGCGACGACTCCAAATGATGTCGGCTGTTGCCGAATTCAGACAGGCTGTGCCGTAGGTACCGAAATGAACAAACACACGATCACCATCGATTACAGGTGTTGGCGTGGCATACGTGTTTGCATTGCTGATTTTCTGGGGATCGCTCACATCAAAGATCTTGCGATCGTGAATGATCTCTCCTGTGTTTCGATTGACGCAGATCGCAAAGAGTTGCGTTCCTTCAACGTTTGAGGTGGTCATCCAAACCTGATCCGCGTTGATCACAGGCGATGACCAGCCACGACCATGGATCGCTGTTTTCCATGCCACCCCTTCCTCGTCCGTCCAGTTCATTGGCAACTCGCCCGAACCGGTAAGTCCTGTTCCTTGGGGGCCCAGAAATTGCCACCACGATGGCTCGCCTGCACGAACGGACGCGACGGCCCAAAAAGTCAAAACAATCAATAATGTGCGATGCATAAATCTGCCTTACAAATTGGTATTCCCGCTGCCAAATTGTAAACCATGTTCGTTGCCGCCTGAGCGACAAGGTTCACACGATTGCGGATCATCGGGATTTTCAGGCTCGCAACTCGAATCAGCCGTGCACAGCTTTGTTCGGGCTTTCAATGCCTGTATGCCCACACAGGAGCGAGGGACTCACTGTCTGGAACTGCCACAACTTCAAATTCTTGCGGATTTTTTCAGCTCAGCGTGACAATCGTTGGTTTTTTTCTTCCTAACAGATAGCGAGACACTGTCACGCGTTGTTACTGCCATGTGTTGCCAGTGACGTTCGCAGCAGCTTGAAATCAAATTACATCGAAGGTGTTGTCATGTGGAAGCCCTGGAAAAACCAACTGGTCAATCGGAGAACCAGCACGAGCAACAAACTGCATCGCTGTGGTCAGAAGCGAAAATTACGAGCAGAGACACTGGAAAAACGTAATCTGCTTGCCGGTAATATTTTTCATAACGATTTGATGCCGGAAGATGTCAATGATGACGGTCGTGTTTCATCCATGGATGCGTTGGCGATTGTCAATCGTTTGAATCAGACAGAATCCAGACAGGGAAGAGACGGCGATTCAGGACCTGGCCGTCCCGAGCAGCAACGTGCCGCGATGACCGATGTGAATGACGACGGGGAGAGCACCTCGCTCGATGCGCTGCATGTTCTCAATCGATTGAGGCATGATCAGGCTTCCAATCAACCGGGTGTGGATCGGGGTGGCGAAGAAATGGAGTCGAGGACAGATGTGGTGCTGCAATGGAATGATCGATTCACAGAGGTGGCCAAGGCCACCACCTCCAACCAGAATCCGGGCTATGCATCTCGCGCAATGGCCATGCTGAATATCGCGATCTATGACGCTTTGTCTCTTGCTTCCAATCGCTCGAGCGAGACATATTTTGATTACAGTGCTATCCCCAATCCTAGTCCATCGAACCTTCGGCCTGATGTCGTAGCGTCTCATGCAGCGCAAACTGTACTCCAGTCGCTTTATCCTGATGGCAGCGACATTTTGAATGGTTCAATGGATGAGATGGTTGAGACCCGTTCGCGTGACCCCAGATTGGAAGCCAGCAGGTCACTTGGTGAAATGATCGGCAATGAGGTGCTTGCCGCTCGCGCAAATGATGGGTCCGATGCTGAAACGATTTATGACCATGGGGCTGGTGCCGGGACGTTCCAAACCGATCCCTTGAACCCGGACATCTCGGTCTGGGGGCCTGCGTGGGGCAGTGTCGATCCCTTCGCAATTTCTGCGGTCGAAGATTTCCGTCCCGTGACAACACCTGATCTGACCAGTGAACAGTACGCTGCTTCCTATGCAGAAGTAAAGGAGTTGGGTTCCGTGGACAGTGCTGTTCGCACCGCTGACCAAACGGAAGCCGGAATCTTCTGGGCGTACGATCGCGAAGGAATGGGGACACCGTTGACACTTTATAATCAAGTGCTCAAGAACATCGCAGAACAGGAAGGCAATACACTGCACGAAAATGCTACTCTGTTTGCGCAGGCTTCCATCGCTATGGCTGATGCCGGAATCGTCGCCTGGAACACCAAATTTGAGGAAGAATTCTGGCGTCCTGTAACCGCTATTCGTGCAGGCGATACCGATGGTAACCCCGACACCGTGCCTGATTCAGATTGGACCGCGCTGGGCGCACCCGATGGAGGTGACGATGTGGTCGGATTCACACCACAATTCCCAACCTACATATCCGGACATGCAACCTTTGGAGGAGCCCTGTTCGGAACCCTGCAAAACTTCTATGGAACAGATGACATCGCTTTCGATCTCACAAGTCGGGAATTGGAAATGATGATGCAGGATCCAGAAAAACAGACTGCCTATGGGCTCGATCTCGATGACGCTCAACGATCCTTTTCGTCATTGAGTGAGGCAATGGCGGAAAACGGACGCAGCCGGGTTTATCTCGGTATCCATTTCGACTTCGATGATCTTGTTGGCCAGGAAGTGGGGCAAGCAGTTGCTGATTCGGTCGCTGAAGACTTCTCGGAACTCGAACTGGGGGATGCACCCGAGCGTCGGCCCCTTCGAAGACAACCCGTGGGCAATGGCGATGTTGTGAACCAGATTTCACCGCATCTTCCAGAAAATCAGCGGAATGACACTGTGAGAAGGAACGCGGATGGGGAAAGTCAGTTTCTGAGTCAGCAAACACCTCCTCGACCCATGATCAGGATCGAAGATCCAGCGATCGCGGTAGATTTGCAAGAGGATGATCGGCAACGTCGAGGACCAGGCAGACCCGGCAGCCAAGGTGGTCTGAACTCGAATTTGGTAGATGCGATTTACAGGAACGACTCGGATTTTCTGAGTTGAACTCTTCAGCTTGCTTGGATGTGAATCAGGGAATGGTTCCCAAGACCGGGCGGGGCGTCGGGTCTGCCTCTTGACAGATCATGTGAACTGGTGTACTAACATGGTAGTACACTAGAAGGTCAGCATGTATTTTTCAATTGATCCCAACGGCGAAGTGCCGATCTACGAACAGATCGTACGTCAGGTGAAACTGGCGGTTGCGGATGGTGTGTTGGTCGGTGGGCAAATGGTACCCAGCGTCAGGCAGTTATCCAAAGATCTGGCGATCAATCCCAATACGATTGCCCGAGCCTATCAGGAATTACAGACCGATCTTGTGCTTGAGTCGCTTCGTGGTCGGGGCATGGTGGTTCGGCGTGACTCCGTGAATCGTTGCACCAAGGCACGCAATTTGCTGGTTGCTGATGCCGTCCGCCGGGTCTTGGCGGATGCTTTGGCTGGAGGCATGTCACCCGACGAATTGCGAGATCTTTTTGAATGCGAGTTGGCGCAGCAAGCTGCGACCAATGGCAGGGAGAAAACATCGTGACCTAGGTTCGAATCTCTTTTCTTTGGCGAGGATAATTCAATGAACGAGTCGGTAATCTCATTGCAGAACGTATCCAAATCATTCAGACAGAACCGGGCGTTGGACGACGTCAGTCTGGAAGTGCCATCGGGGACTGTCTTTGCCCTGCTGGGCGAGAATGGTGCCGGAAAGACCACGCTGATCCGGATTTTGACCGGTTTTCTGAAAGCTGATCAGGGTTCTGCAACTGTGCTGGGCCAATCATGTGCCAAGTCAGGAATCGAAATTCGTCGCAGGATTGGTTATGTGTCTGATAATCCAGCGATGTACGAATGGATGACAGCTGAGGAGATTGGTTGGTTCACTTCGGCATTTTACGATGAGGGTTTTTCATTGCGTTATCATGAATTGGTGACGGGTTTTGACGTGCCAGGTGGCGTCAAACTGAAAAACATGAGTAAGGGTCAGCGGGCCAAGGTGGCGCTGGCTCTTGCAACCGCTCACAATCCAGAATTGTTGATTCTGGATGAACCCACCAGTGGACTCGATCCGATGGTTCGTCGGCAATTCCTTGAGTCGATGGTAGACCTTGCTGCTTTGGGACAGACAGTGCTGTTGAGCAGTCACCAGATCAGCGAAGTAGAGCGGGTCGCAGACTGGGTCGCGATTCTTGTCCAAGGGCAACTGAAGGTCGTGCAGTCTCTGGAAGATCTGAAAAACAATACGTCGATTGTTACTGCAACGATGGATGATTCGTCAGCAACATTGCCGTTGCCTCCAGGGCAGGTGTTGACCGAGTCACAGAACGCCAGACAGATGCGTTGGGTGGTGCAAGGGTTACCTGACGAGTGGCGCAATGTTTATGCAGGGAACGCTGGCGCGAAAGAGCTCAAATCACAAACAGCGACGCTCGAGGAAATCTTTGTTGCTCTTTGTGATCCGCGAGCCAATCGCCCTGCGGTCGATTCTGATTCGGTCGCACCGATTGGTTCGACGATGAGCTGAGGTCGTGATTTTGGCTTGCGTTACTGTGAAGTATTGGGCAAATCCAACACCACAATTTGACATGCGGATTTAAAAAAAGAGACAGGGTGGGATTGCAGCATGAAACGAACATCATTGCGGGAGAATCTTGAATGATACGTCAGCTGCTGTGGAAAGATGCCATGACCGTACGAGTGCTGTTGCTGACGGTGCTGGTTGGTATTTTCGGTACGACTGCTTGTGTTTTGGTTTTGTTGCTCATGATGAGGCACGATGGCGTCTTGGCTTTTCTGGTCTCGTTTTGGTTTTTGATGCCATACCTGTTTGCCATTGGTGCGCCAGCGATACTCATTGGCAATGAAGAGGCGCAGGGGAGTTTGTCGTGGCTGAAAACACTTCCGATGCGGTGGCAGTCAATTGCCGATGCGAAAATTCTGGTTGCTGTGGCAGGACTGATCATTTGCTGGATTGCGTCTTGGCTGTTTATGACACCCTTGTGTCTTCTTTTTTCGGAGAATCATACACTGCACGTGTCCGAGATGATCAGACTTGGTGGATTTGCCCTTTTGGTCTACCCCAGTTTGGTATTGTTGTGTCTCAGCTTTGCCACGGCTTATCTGTTTCGTTCGCCGGTAGCCGGGTTGGTTGCAGTCGTGCCTCTGATTGGTGGTTTCATCTGTCTGTCAGCCTTGCTGGAAAGGTTGGTCTTGATTGGCCAACTTCAATACTACGGCGATCTGCCTACGCCGTCGCAACGAGAAAGTGTCACACTGGTAGTCGCCTTGCTTGGACTTTTGTGTGCATGGTGCTTGCAGCGGATGCTTGCCAAGCGTCGGCTGAACGGTGTGTCGGGGCGGTCCTCGATCCTGCCACTCTACATCAGAAAGCCAGATTTGGCCTATCAGCCAGGTGTCGCATTCATCCCAGGAAGGCCATCAGTAGTTACAGCTTTGTTGTGGCAACAGAGACGACAGTGCCTCTACCTTGGGTTGCTCATTCTGGGCATGTGCGTAATCGCTGTTTTGTTCGTACTTCTGGATCTTAGCACGAGCTGGAGCATCGACTTTTGGGTGAGCACTGTGCGGTTGCTCCTGGCAATGGCCGCAATCTGGCTGGGGAGTCTTGTCTTTTATGGTGACAACTTTCGCAATCAACGTCATTATTTTGCAGAGCGAGGGGTGCGACCGAATGTGATTTGGTGGACCCGCTTATCAGTCCCAGCTCTGTTGTGGTTTCTCTTATTCGTCTGGATGCTGTTAGTTCACTTCTTTGCAAGCCGTTATAGCGCCTGGGATACCAAAGGACCATCGCCTCTGAATGAATTCGCAAAGATGACCATTTTGATGATGTTATGTTTTGCTTTCAGTCAGTTGGTCAGTCAATGGACACGACGTCCTGTGCAGGCATTTTTCGCAGCACCCGTATTGATGTTTTTCGCATACCTCCAGCTGAAGTCTTGCGTGATGTTCTATCCGGGTTATGTCTGGTGGAGCATGAGCAGTGTGCTTATCCTGTTATTTGCAACCTGGCAACTCACAGGTCCTTGGATTGAAAATAAGGGAAGCAATGGATCGTACAAGTATGGAAAACCCAGATTCACGGAGTTGCTGAAGAAACCGAAAGTACAGGCTGGCGGTTATGTGTTGCTGGCACTTGCTGTTCCAGCGATTGCTATTGTGTCGCTGCGAGTCGCGAGGACGCCAGCACTGCGTAGCCAGTGGCGGGAAACGCTTCTTGCGAACCCCGTTGCCGAGCCGAAAACATACTTCAATGGTCGAGCCATTGTTCCGAGCTTGCATCTGAAAACATTTGGCTATTCAGATTCAGATTTTTCAGAACGTTTCACAGATCTTTTAAACGAAAACGAAAAGAATGAATGCCTTCAGTTGCTTCACGACGAAATCGCTGCTGCTGAAATCGGCGAAGATTTGTCCATTGGTGACATTTTGTGGGTTTTGGAACACACATCCGATATGGATGTCGAATTAAGGCTGGCAGCCAACGAGGTCTGGATCACTTGGGCGTCTCGCATTCGTCGAGGAGTCTGCGAGGGAGAGTTCTCTTCTCGGGATCTGATGGTCGCTGAAACGATCGAAAGTCGTGCGGTTACAAGTCTGCTCGGTACGCTTCAAACCAATCCCGTTGTACTACAGGATTCAGAGGAAGCCTCCCGGGAAATGGCCAGCGGAATAAATAAGCTGTTGGAAAAGATTCCCAGCGCAGACTTACGTCGTGAATCCCGGCGAGTCGCATTGGTCGCAGCTTGGCAAATCTACAATCGTCAGAAGTGGGTTTGGGACAGGCGAGAAGGGCAGACTTACGTCGTGAATCCCGGCGATTTGCAATACGAGGCAAAGAATTATCTGGGTTATCCGATTGCCTCTCGATATGCGGCGATTCCCTATGAGCGTTGGAGGGCGGATCGTATTGTCGATGAGTTGACTTTTTTGCTTCTGAGAGATTTGGAGGGTCAACCTGTTGCATTGGAAGGAAATTCCGCCAAGAAGAGCTTACGCCTTTGGCGTGAATTGATCGCACCAGTTGACTATCCAGTTTCTCAACTGCCCACCAGGCCGTATTGGACACGGGCGAATGATGAGAGACTGGAACAACTCAAATCGAAGGTGGCCAAACTGGTGTTGTCGGATGAAGACAACTTGAGCGAAGATTAAGACAAAAACGAGCGATGTTTCATACGCATCGAGGGAACTGTCACCCTTCAGGTGATGATCGTGTTCCGCTCATTGCAATTTGGGCTTCATTTTCTTCAACCAATCTGGCCATGTCGTGTTCTTGAACTTCTTGAGCTTTTCCGGTTGATCCGCGTCGATGACGTTCCACAACGCGATGCCCGGTTTGACCAGAGGTGCTTCTTTGTCTGGAAGTTGATTGCTCAACTGCGATTTGATCGCGGCGTATGCCGAGTCATCTGCCAGATTTTTCCATTCGTTCGGGTCGGTAGAGTGATCGTACAATTCTTCACCGCCGTCAAAATAACGTATGTATCGGTAGCGATCGCCCCGCACGGTATAGTTGCCGCGCCCCCACGTCGTTATCGCGGGTGTGTCGATAGACTTGTCAGGTTGTGTCAGCAAGCCTGCGAGACTTTGACCATCAACGTACTGGGGAACTTTCAGGCTGCACAAATCACCAAGCGTTCGATAGATGTTGATCAGCGAGACAGCTTCATCACATGATCGCTTCTCCGGTACGTTCTGCTGACGTGTGTCCATCAACAGAAACGGAACGCGGGTCGACTCCTCCCACAACGAGAACTTTCGAAAGCTGCGTTTTTCGCCTTGGTGGTACCCGTGGTCGGACCACAGAACGACGATGGTATTACGCGCGTGTGGACTGGCATCCAGGGCGTCGAGCAAACGGCCAACGTTGTAGTCAGCCCACGAAATGCAGGCCAGGTACGAACGCCGAACGCGCTGCCACGCTTCTGCTTTGCGGAATTTGTGATCATCACCCAGTTTTACCATCGACCTGCCGACCCACGGTACGTCTGTCAAATCCTTGGGCTCAATCGCAGGTGCCTCAACCTGCTCCGCCTGCATCTCAAAGAACTGCTCAGGACAAACGAATGCCAGATGGGGTTTGACGATTCCTACCGCCAGAAAAAACGGCTGATCATGGTCTCGTGACAGCACATCCACCCCATACGATGCGACTTGAAAATCAGGATGGTCTTCGAGCGGATTGGTAGTGGGGCAGAATGCCATCTTGGTGGAATCACCCTGCTGATAACCAAGCTCAGCAGCGTAGGTCAGCTTGATCTGGTTTTTTTGGTGATAGTCATCCCAGTCACCGGGCAAATTCACGGAACCATGAAAGATTTTTCCCGCACCAAAAGACTGGTAGCCCTGTTGGCGGAACAGTGCTGGCAGGCTTGTGTATTTCCCCAGTACCGAGTCTGGAATCTGTTGATGATCGTAGAATGGATACAGGCCCGAATG
Organism: Planctomycetaceae bacterium; assembly: GCA_002862205.1. Taxonomy (GTDB): domain Bacteria; phylum Planctomycetota; class Planctomycetia; order Pirellulales; family Pirellulaceae; genus Rubripirellula. The sequence goes on from PKCN01000111.1 coordinate 13,108, forward strand.
GAAGGGCTCGGTGCCATACAGCAAGCCAAGGCGACAGGGCGAACATGCGGGCGCAATGCAGTGGGCGTTGGTGAAGTTAACACTACGTCGAGCCAACCGATCCATGTTCGGAGTGATCGCTTGGGGGTGGCCGCCCAGAAACCCGGTCCAGTCATTCATGTCATCGATGGCAATGAACAGAACATTTGGCCGGTCGGCCAGGCAATTGGAAAGGCAACCAAGACTGAACAACAACCATGTGGCAAAGATGCGTATCGACAAAATCGTCTCCCTGAGTTTGAATCAGGTCCATCATACACAACGGAAATAATTGTTTCAGCGCGGTAAATGTTGCTTTCACGCGCTGTATCCGCATCTTGCGCGGATATCGTTGTGGATGGCCCGCGCAGGTGACAATTCGTAGGATCTTCCTGCACTGATGAAATGCAGCGCAAGCACGTACTCGTAGTAAAGCCATCCCATCTTCTGGGCGAAGGCACGGACATCCGGATTGCCGCAAGAGTATTCAACGGCATCCAAGGCATGAAAGTAACCGTCGATTACATAATCGCTCTGGAGTTCTACAAAACGGAGGATATTCGATTGGGTTTGATGGGCGTGCGGAGAGTCGAATGAACGACTGACCAACTTTTCCCAAGCCTCATTGAGTTGGTTCTGTTTTCTTCGCCGCCGGATTCTCCGATTCAAGTATTTCTGAACTTGCGATACGATGTCCCAAAGCACCCACATAGCGAACAAGTGAGCAACGAGTGGGGTGATTGTGTTCAGGATCGGAACAATTTCGGCTCTCATAGGGCGGTCCTCGGACTTGGTAGGGAGATGCAAAGCATCAGCAAGTCATCTTGTTTCTGGTATCAAATACCCCGCCGCTATGTGTTTAGCGTGAAAGGACCGGTTTTCAGGCGCAGGAATTTGCTTTTTGCTACATAAAAACGCGAGCTGAACCGGGAGGTAGTGTCTCTTCGCATTGTTCACAGGATCAGCTGGGATTCCAGCAAGCCGTCAACCGTGATCACGGAACAGCGCATCCACTACGACAGGAATGATGCGAGAGCCTTCGAGAAGGGGAGCCGATAACAACCCCCGTTCTCTCTTGTTGTCGTCACGTTAATGATCCCCATTTTCTGATGGTTTTTCGCGAACAGATTATTTTTCTATTTGTCCTGATACAGCTCATAGTAAAAAGTGGTATCGCTCTTGTTCGCGAGGTTCAGAATGATGCGTCCATCAACCGGTGTGAAGCGGGCCATCTCGTTGAACTTGATCCCGTCGTTACTGGTGACAGTTTTTTTGTCGGACGCATTGGTCTGTACCAATTCGATGGTGTCACCCTCGTTCCATTGCGTATCCTGGAAAAAAACATTGGTTCGCATTTGCAGTTCTTGCGCGGTTTTTGCATCAAGGGTGATGGTGACAGTTTCACGCGGCTCAAACTCCCCTTTCTGATGCACCGTAATGTCCGCCAGATCGGGAAATCCCAGCCGTTGGATCTCTTCGGGGTCCGTAAGTATTGTCCCCATGTCCGAAGTGATCTCGAAAAAACCTTCTCCCTGGTCTGCCGGATTTGCCGTACTGCCAAATTCAACCTTTGCATTGCAACCAACCAGGGTGGCAAATGCCAAAAACAGGGGGATAGCGTTGAGAAGCTGTGGTTTGGTTGGTGAAATAGGGATCATGTCAAATGTCTCGTGGTTGCTCGTGGATTGATTCAACGGGACCTCGTGAGGCCAAAACCGACGCGGATTGCAGACCATTTGCAGCTCCGACCAGATACCAGTCGCAGACACGGGTACAGTGCCCGACAACATTTCCCCACAAAAATAGAACGTGGACAAAAATAGATTTTGTGAAAGAGTTTCGTCCCAGAATCTTATGAATGGCAGCAGGCAGAGAAGGCAGCCAATTCGATCTGAATCAGGAGTGGCTGATGCCTTTGAAAAACGGATTGCTAAAACGAATCGACGTTTGAATCGCTCAAATCATAAACCAGCGGGTAACGTCGTCCGCGGACTCTTTTCTGCCCCGGTTGTCGGAACACGAAACATGATTTCGATACCCAGTTCATCTGATTTCATGCTGTGATTGCCGTAGCGATCAAACTCGACGACCAGTGTCCATTTTTTTGAATTTGTGAAACTGCATTTTTCATAATGCCCTGGCTCCGGTTGATAACTCTGAATCGACTTGTAGAGAATA